>JBBDLY010000277.1:0-4222 GCA_040878585.1 Pirellulales bacterium | reverse complement strand
AGGCCAGGAAATGATCTTGCCCGTCGCTGGTGCGATAGCTGGTCAAGGCCATGCCGACGACCACGCCCGGGTGCTGCTCGGTGGCCTTATCGAACTCTGTTCCTTCGCGGCCGTGTTCGTCAACGGCGACGCCTTCGTCGCTGCTGGCAGCTTGGCTGGGGATGCCGATCGAGGCGAACGGATCGTGTGAATTGGCTGGTACGGAAGACTCGGCGGTGCTGGAGGCAGCTTTGTCTTCGATATAGATACGGTCTCCAGCCTGCAACGCGTAGTTTGTCTTGGTCTCACCGTGGTTCAGGATTCCGGTGATATCAATTGGCAAACGCTTTTCATATTCCGCCTGGTTTTCAGCGGGCCTAGCGAGCCAGACGTCCTTGTTCGTAAGACCCTTTACGTTCCCAATCTTGACAAAGGCATCAAGTATTGTCTCATGCCCTTGCAGCAGAATGCTCGTGATGCTGGGGCCAGTTTCATTTCCATCCTCGTCGTCGATGACATAGTAAACGCGGTTGTTGTAGGCCAACATATCGACGATCACCTTGGGATCGTCGCAGTGCTCTTTTAGGTGTTGCTGAATGGTGACCTTAGCTTCGGGAAGCGTTTGTCCGCTTACATAGACTTTTTCAAATTCACCCAAATTAATCGTTCCATCAGGTGCGATCAGGTGCTGCCCAGCGATTTGCTGCGCCCCCGACGCATACTCCAACTGCATCGTCACGCGGGGATTGTCATGCGACTTGGCCACGTGCTGCTGTATTCTCTTGATGGCTTGTTCGACCGTCTGTCCGACGACGCTGATCTTGCCGAGTCCGTCATTCAGCTCAATCGTTCCATCGGCCATAACTTGATAAGTATCGTTGATGGCGCTATCCGGAAGGCCGACTTGCACGGCCACGATATCGTACAACCTTAGTGGATAGGGGCCTTTCGGAATCAGCTTTTCAACATCGACAAGGATCACATCCGGCGGCGCGAGGCGATGGAGAGGTTCTTCACGACCGAGTTCGCGAGCAACCATTCGCGGTGGAAATTCGGCCCGCTCCTCTTTCTCGTCCTGTTGGTTGTTCACCGGCGGCTTGCCTAGCTCAAACGGATCGAAGTTTTCGTTTGCGTTTGCGCCGCGCTCCGACGGATAATCCGGCGCGGGCACCTGTTGATAGCTGCGGCGCTCCGCTTCGCGCTCGGCCATCATGCGGCGATGGACCCAGCCGGCCCGCGTCATGCCGTGCCGGGTGACGGCTTCCTTGGCGTCGAGCGTGTGGTCGGCCGTGTCGTAGCCCCCTTCGCGGAGATCGCAGCTAAGCTGCGCGCGGCTGGCCGGATGTTGCAGGTACTTGTCGAACACGCTCCCGTCGCCGTAGGTCTCGGCGTCGATGCCGATGAACATCACCTGCCGGTTGATCCACTGCCCGCCCGCCTGGAAGGTGAACATGGCGGGCACGGCGACGGTGGGGGTCATCGCCTCGATATCTTCGCCGGCGGCCTCCATGATCTTGCGGCGGTGCCCCTCGAAATTGCCGAAGCCGTCCAGCCCCCGCGATTCGAGCACCAGGTCCGACAGCACGCCGTTGATGCGGCTTTGCATCTCATGCGAAAAGCCGGCCATCACGCTGTTGACGACAATCATCGTCGCCACGCCCAGCGTCACGCTGATGATCGAGGCCAAAGCGATATACCGAGTCCGCAGGTATCGCCAGCAGAGTAAGAGTTTGTACATTGCCAATCCTTTGGCTGTTGTTGATTTCTAATGAACTTCCTTGTTCTATTGGGGACCGCTAATGTGCGCTGATATTCGCTAATGTGAGCAAACATTAGCGTCCATTAGCGTTTATTAGCGGTCTACTCCGATTCTGGTCGCAACAACGGGAACAAAATCACATCGCGAATACTCGGCGAGTTCGTCAGCAGCATGGCCAGGCGGTCGATACCTACGCCCAGGCCGCCGGCCGGGGGCATGCCGTGCTTTAGCGCGCGGACGAAATCGTGATCCATTTTGGCCATCGAGTCTTCCGCCGCCATGCCCGCCAACTGCGTGCGGAACAGTTCTTCCTGCAAGTCGGGGTCGTTCAGTTCGGTGTAGGCGTTGGCCAGTTCCATGCCGGCCACGTACAACTCGAACCGCTCGGCCACCGCCGGGTCGCTCGCCTTGCGCTTGGTCAACGGGCAGATGCTGGCGGGATAGTCGATCACGAAGATCGGCCCGGTCAGATAGTCCTCGACCTTTTCCTCGAACACGTCGCTCTTGATCACGTCGGGATGCCGGCCGGCCGTCTCGAAGCCGATCGATTGGGCCAGCTTTTCGATTGCCGCGGCGTCCTTGGCGTCGATGCCAGTATGCTCGCTGAACAGTTCGTCGTAGGTCATTCGTTGAAACGGCGGGGTGAAGTCGATCGTCGTCTCGCCCCACGGCAATTGCATCGTGTCGCCGATGGCGCGGATGGCGTCGCAGAGGATTGCCTCCGTCAGCTCCATCATCGTTTCGTAGTTGCCGTAGGCCTGGTAGACCTCAAGCATGGTGAACTCGGGATTGTGCTTGGGGCTGATCCCTTCGTTGCGATAGACGCGGCCCAACTCGTACACCCGCTCCATGCCGCCGACCATCAGCCGCTTGAGATGCAACTCCAGGGCGATCCGCATGAACAGCGGAATGTCCAAGGCGTTGTGATGCGTATTGAACGGCCGCGCCGCTGCGCCGCCGGCAATGCTGTGCAGCGTGGGGCCTTCGATCTCGGCGAAGCCGCGCTCGTCGAGCGTACGGCGAATCGAGCGAACGATACTGATCCGCTTCATGAACGTATCGAGCACACCGTCGGTGTAACGCAGGTCGAGATACCGCATGCGGCTGCGCAGCTCGGCGTCTTTCAGCCCGTGATGCTTCTCGGGCGGTGCCAGGATGCTTTTGGTGAGAAAGTGAATCTTCTCGGCGAAGATGGATAACTCGCCGGTGTTGGTCACCCGCAGTTCGCCGTCGACGCCTACACAATCGCCAAGGTCGATGCAGTTGACGACTTCCCAGTTCTCATCGCCGACCTGATTCTTGCCGACGAACAACTGGACGCTGCCGGTCCAATCCTGGATGTCGATGAAGTGCAGCTTGCCCTTGTCACGGTCGAGCATCACCCGGCCGGCGGCGCGGACTTTCGGCCCTTGTAGGTCTCCCTTGCCTTGATCGGCCTTCCACTGTCGGAAGTCGATGTCGGCCAGATTCGGCGGCAGTTCGATTTGCTTCCCCTCTTCGGTCACATAGCGGACGCCGGCCGCCATGGCGCGGATGTCGGCGATCGGCAGATGGTTGTCGAACCGCTGCCCCCAGGGGTCGACGCCCAATTCTTGCAGTCGGGCGAGCTTCTGGCGGCGGGCCGCCTCGTGCATGCCGAGTTCGTGTTCTGGATTTAAGGCGGGAGTGTCGGTCATCAATTTGTCAACTTCAGGCGGTAGTGAGTGAGAGACCACGGCGGAATCGGGCCGGCTGGGGAGCCAATAGCCGTGGTACGAAGCCGGGCTACTGCCTATAAAGTAGGAAACCGCAACATTTTAGTGAACCCGGTGCCGGGGTCAATGTCAGCTTCGCTTGAATGCGGAATGCGGAATGCGGAGTGGAGAATGCGAAAATGACGAATGTCAAAGACCGAATGACGAAGGAATGACGAAAACCGAAACCCGAAGTCCCAAGCCCGAAACCTCCCAAGCTGACGGCTGATAGCTGACAGCTAAGAGCTTCACCCCATGCCCAGCCTGTATACCGTTGAAATCCGTACCGCCCAGTGGGAGGCCATGATCCACTGGTACCGCCGCGCCTTGGGCTTGCAGGTGGCGGCCCGGGTCGTGGAAGATCGCTTCGCCTTGCTGGTCGCCCGCGATACTGCTAGCAATGATATTTGCCGGCTGGCCCTACTCGGCCGCGACGGGGTCGCGGCGCCGCCGGGCAGGGTGAGCTTCTCGTTCGAGGCGCCCGACCTGGCCGCGGCGGCCGAGCGGCTGCAAGCAGCCGGAGCGGATTTTTCGCCCCCAAGCACGAACCGCGAAGGCTTCCACGAACTCAAAACCAAGGACCCCGACGGGAATCAGATACGCGTGTTTCAATGGCCGGAATAGGGGTCAGGGATCAGGTTTCAGGTGTCAGGGACTGAATCTTCGTGTCTAGCGATGCAGTGATCCTGCTGAACCCTGCAGCCTGAACCCTGAAGCCTGAACCCTGAACCCTGAAGCCTGAACCCTGACC
>JBBDLY010000276.1:2405-4255 GCA_040878585.1 Pirellulales bacterium | reverse complement strand
TCGGGCTGCTCGATCGAATCGCCCAGCCGCGACTTGCCGCGGATCGCCTGCCAGAAATAAGTGCTGTATTCGTGATAGTTGGCTTCATCGATGTCGGGCGTGCAGCCGGCCGCCACGCGGTCGTGGACGGTGGCGAAGAACCCGCAGCGGTTGGCCGCGGCAGCCGGGCTGTTCTCGTCACCTTCCTCGAACGCAATGTTCGCGTACCCGCCGGCATAGCATTGCACCATCACGGTCACCACCTGGACCTCCGGATCGAGCGTGTCGAGCAGTTTGACGAAATCCTTTACCTGGATGTGCTGTTGGTTCCACAAATAGAGCTTGGTGTTGTAAGGGTCGTTTTTCTTGTCCGCGGCGCTGCCTCCGTGCGCGGTGACGTAGATCAACAGCCGATCGCCGCCGCCGAGTTGCTTGCCCTGCTCGCTGAACCACCGCTCGATCGTCTCCTTGGTCGAGGCGTCGTGGACGTCGGGAATGTTGCTGTTGCGGTATTCGAACCCGAGTTCCTTGGTCTGCTTGAACAGCCGCGCCAAGGATCGGTTGAGCGCCGGCAGTCGCGCTTCGTCGTGGAACTGCAAGTCGCGGCCCGGATCGCGGCCGTCGGCGAACAGCACCTGGTGCGCGGCGCCGTCGGGATATGCCTCCGCCAGCAAGTCCTGAAACATCAGCACGTTCTTTTCCAGCGAAACCTGATTGCCGCTGGGCGAATAGCCGCCGCCGATGGTGAGGAAATAATCCTTCGCCGTCGCGGGCAAACAAAGCAGACTGAGAGCAACAAGGGGGGGCAAAGTGACGCGCAAAACCATCGAGACGCTCCTGGTGGGCCAGCGGGGGGAGAATCTTTAAGGTTACCCGGCAAATGGGGAGTGGTCAAATTTGTGTGAAGCGATTCGTATTAGGCAAACCGTGCGGCGGCGTTGGGGGCCGCGGCGAAGTTCAGAACCATCTCGACGCGTAGGATCGGCGCCGCAGCTTATGGATTCTGATGATTTCCATTACAGTGACTACAGTCTGCCGTCCCTCTCCCCTGCCCCAATTGCCTCGCCCACTATGTTGATCGGAATTCTGGTATGCCTGGCGTCGGCGGTGATCCAGACATTGTCGTTCGTTTCCTCGCGGCGATTCATCGTCGCCGGCCATGGCAACCCGTTTCGGCTGCTGGCGATGGGGCACGTACTGATGGGTTTGCTGGCTGCGGTGGTGTTCCCGTTCTTCTGGCACGCATTGCTGCTCGACATCCATCGCTGGCTGTGGCTGACCCTGGCGGCTTCGGCGTTTTACCTGTTTGGGCAAGTGTTCTTCATGATCGCATTGCGCCGCAGCGACTCCTCTCGCGTCGCTCCGTTGCTGGCGCTAAAGATGCCGGCGGTCGCGGTGGTGACGATACTCGTCTTGCGAGACGTGATCAACATGTGGCAATGGCTTGCCGTCGGCATCGCCGTGGCGGCGGCGTTTGTGCTCAATCGGATCGGCGGGACGCTGCCCAAGCAGACAGTGCTTTCGATTCTACTGGCTGTGTGCAGTTTCGCCATGTGCGACGTGGTAATCGTCGCACTGATTGATGCTTGCATGGAAGACGCAGCCGGCGCAACACGCTTTGCAGCCGCCACCCGAGCGGTTTGCGTGACCTACATGCTGTGCGGCCTCGGTGCGGCACTCTTGCTGCCGTGGCTCGGCGCTCGCAAGCGGCGGGCCTGGCTGTACGCCGCTCCCTACGCCTGTGCCTGGCTGCCGTCGATGTATTTATTTTATATGGCGCTGTCGCTTATCGGGCCGGTGCTGGGTAATATCGTGATATCCACCCGAGGTCTGTGGGCGATCGTGCTGGGCGCGCTGATCGCCAAGGCGGG
>JBBDLY010000276.1:0-2305 GCA_040878585.1 Pirellulales bacterium | reverse complement strand
CGGCCGCCGGGTGTTGTTGGATTGCGGACTGTACCAAGGCCGGCGCAAGGAAGCGTTCGAGATCAACCGCCAGTTGCCCTTCGCAGCCGATACGATCGACGCGGTGGTGCTGTCGCATGCGCACATCGACCACAGCGGCAATCTGCCGTCGCTGGTACGCGCCGGCTTTCGCGGCAAAATCTACTGCACGGATGCTACCCGCGATCTGTGCGCGCACATGCTGCTCGATTCGGCCAAGATCCAAGAATCCGACGTCCGCTATGTCAACAAGAAACGCAAACGCGAAGGCCGGGCGTTGTTCGAGCCGCTCTATGAAAAACGCGACGCCGCCCGCACGCTGCGGCAGTTTCGTTCCCGCGACTACGATACGCCGTTTGAAGTTGTACCGGGCTTTACGGCCACGTTGATCGACGCCGGCCACATGCTCGGCTCGGCCAGCGTGGTGCTCGACGTGGAGGAGGACGGAAGACGGCAGCGCTTGGTGTTCAGCGGCGACATTGGCAATCTTGACGTGCCGATTCTCCGCGATCCACAGATCGCCCCCCGAGCCGAATGGCTAATCATGGAGAGCACCTACGGCGACCGCGACCACGGGCCGCGGAGCGAGGTCGACCTGACCTTGGAACGGATGGTCGAGCGGACGCACCGCACCGGCGGCAAGCTGATCATTCCCGCCTTCGCCGTCGGCCGCACGCAGGAGATCGTCTATCGGCTCAACCTGCATTGGGAATCGGGCGATATGCCGCCGGTGTCGACGTTCGTCGACAGCCCGTTGGCGGTCAACGTGACCGAAGTATTCCGCGCGCATCCGGAATGTTACAACGACGCGATGCTCGAGGCCGTGCTGGCCGAGGAGGACGAGGATCCGCTCGGTTTCGAGCGATTGCATTACGTTCGCAGCTCCGCCGAATCAAAGGCGCTCAACACCAGCAAGCAGCCGGCGATTATTATCAGCGCCAGCGGCATGTGCGAAGCGGGCCGCGTTTTGCACCACCTGAAGAACCATATCGGCGACCCCGACAGCGCCGTGCTGTTCGCCGGTTACCAGGCGCAGCACACGCTGGGACGGAAGATTCTCGAAGGCACGTCGCCGGTGCCGATCCTCGGCGGCAGTTATGAGGTCCGTGCCGAGATCGATCGTCTGGAAGGACTGTCGGGGCACGCCGATCAGGCCGGACTGCTGGATTGGGCCAATCAAACGGCCCAACAAGGCCGGCTGCAGGGCGTCTTCCTGGTTCATGGCGAAGCGGACGCCGCAGCAGCGTTGGCCGCCGCCCTGCGGGCGGCGGGCCTGCCCAGGATCGAGATCCCGCAGCGAGGAGACTCATTTGCCTGCGAGCCGCAACCATAGCCAGACCCTTCTCCCTCGGGGAGAAGAGTGGCACCTCGCAAATATTGCTAATTGAGTCGGAGGCAGTGTGTGCGACAGGCTCTGCCGCTGGCCGAACTGCCGCCTGCGCCCTTTATTCAGGCCGCTGGATGGGGTAAATTTTCAGTAGTCGCACTTTGGCCGGCGGCTTCCATTCATTACCGCGGTTCCATCGAGACCCATCATGCCCACTGTAAAATTCGTCAAGGAAAAGAAGGAGATCGAAGTGCCGCACGGGGCCAACCTCCGTCGCGTGGCATTGGATGCCGGCGTGAACATCTATAACGGCCTCAACGGCATGGGCGCTTCGGTTAACAAGGTGCTCAATTGCCATGGGCTGGGCGCCTGCGGCACCTGCATCGTGGCGATCACCAAGGGGATGGAAAACGCCAGCAAGCGGGGCCTTCTCGAAGCTTCCAAGTGCAAGTTCGATCCGATCACCTCGTTTCACTTCATCGGCAACGAAGACCGCCTACGATTGGCCTGCTACACCAAGGTCGAGGGGGACATGGAAGTCGAAACCGGGCCGGAGTTCAATCTGTACGGCGAAAACTTTTTCAGTTAGCCATTTGGCGATCGAGTCTATGAAGCAAGTCGTCGCCATCGTCAAACCATTCCTGGCCG
Organism: Pirellulales bacterium; assembly: GCA_040878585.1. Classification (GTDB taxonomy): domain Bacteria; phylum Planctomycetota; class Planctomycetia; order Pirellulales; family UBA7805; genus JBBDLY01. Next base: position 312 of record JBBDLY010000276.1, on the reverse strand, counting down.
AGGAAGTGCTGAACAGCCTCCGCCGCGCACCGCTGGAAGCGGTCTGCGTCCGCGAGGTGAAGGGGTTTGGCCGGCAAAAAAGCTATCTCGATCAGTATGGCGAAAGCGAATACTCGCAAGCCTTCCTGCCGAAGGTGGAAATCACCCTGTGGGTAGAGGACTCCCGCGCCGAGGAGATCATTCGCAAGATCGTCGAGGTCGCCCGCACGGGCCGCATCGGCGACGGCAAGATCTTCGTGCTGCCCAGCGACGGGGCGTCCATCGAACTGGGTACGGTGTGAACCAAAATGAAACTCGTGATGATGGGCACCG
>JBBDLY010000275.1:0-4261 GCA_040878585.1 Pirellulales bacterium | reverse complement strand
CCGCTCCTATTCGGGAGACGCCCCCAATGCCCATGAACTCCCAACGAAAATTGTCGGTTGAGCAAGCAGCCCGGTTGATCTACCGCGGGTCGGCGCCGAGCGAGGCGCAAATTGAGCGGGTACGGACGGCGATCGAGCGCGGTGATCTAGTTGGAGAAGCTGGCGCGACGACCGTCGGCGCGGTGGCGGAGTTCCTGGCTCGGGCCGCGGTGACCAATCGACGGGCTGGTGCATCGAGGAGTCCGGGAGCTGCAACGCCGCCGCGTTCCGCCGCTGGATATTACGGTAAGCAGGAAGAACTCCCCAGCGTTTACCTTGATTCGCTGAGAAATTACTTTCTATCGGCGATTTCGCGGAAACACCTCAAGCAGCAGTCCGCCGCTTTTCAGCGAGGCGTGCTGATCGGACAGATTGCGTTTCTAGTGTTCGCCGTCGCGATGCTTGGCTACGCGACACGGATGATCGCACCACCGCGGCCGCCGGAACAGGCTGCCGTACTCACTTGGCTGGAGGAAAACACCGCTCATCATCGCATCATTCAATGGCATCCCCCACATCCGACCGCCGACGGCACGGGTGTGCGGATGCGCGTCCAGTACCACTATGCGACCAACCGGGGCAAGGGAATCGACACTGATCGGCTGTTTTTGATTCAGCAGGATCGCGTGGTGAGCGTGGAATCGGACTGGTAGGCGCTTTGGGGAAGGTACAGGAACGTCGATTGAAAACCTAGAGTGCCAGCACTACAATCCGTGTAAGGCAATGCTGGCATTCCTGCGGGGCGCCCCCCGTGGCGTTCTACCGGCGGCGCTCATACCAGTAGCGGAAGCGTCCGCCATGGCGGCATACCCCCCTGGCTCGCCCCCCAGCGCACGGAGGTGCAAATGCTCATTTTATCCCGGAAAATTGGCGAGCGCATCCAGGTTGGCGAGCATGTCTGCATCACCGTGGTCCGCATTGGCAACGGCGGCGTGCGGCTGGGTGTGGAAGCGCCCGACGGATACGCCGTCGCGCGTAGCGAGCTTTCCAGTCAGCAGGGCCGGCAGAACACGGCAACAGACTTGGAAACGGCCGACGACAAGCGGCAAGCGACGTCCTAGAGCAGATCGCTTACGCACTACCGCAGTAAAAGGTTGCCCGCCCGCCCAGTTCGTGTGTCGCCTCCCGCCTGGGCGACTCCGTCGAGCGAACCATGCTCTTGGGCGTAGGCTTTCAATCGGGCGACTTTCTCTTCGGCCGAAAGCCCGCTATTTGGCTCGTCACGGGGCGGTTGAGCGCCCCAGGGAATCTTGGCGCCGCCACGGGTCACCAGCACAAAGCTATGCTGCATGCCTCGCGTGGTTTCTCGCGAGATGCAATAAATCTCGGCCAGACCGAGCGGTTGCCAGTCGTCGCCAAAGGCGTCGGCGATAATCGCCGCTCCCTGCACGGCATTGTCGCTCCACGCGACGCCGGCGATTTGCGCCGGTCGAGTCAGCACGCCCGTGATACGAGGAAATTTTGCCAGTTCCGCCGGCGGGAAGTTCTCGCTGGGGAGCACCACGCCGTGGCCGTCGATGGGAAGCAATTGCGTGCCGACCACCACTCCGGCGACCGGCGTGCGATACTCAAGATGTACCTCGATCCGCGCCGGATGGAATTTTTCCACCCGTACCACTTTTTCCACCCAAGGGTGGGCGGCAAACGCCAGCCCGATCCGCTCAACGAGTTTTTTATCAAGCAGGTTTTGCCGCTGTTCCAGGCTGGCGTCGCGAAGAACTTGCGCGCGGAGGTCGTTGACCGCCAGCCACTGCGGCTCGGGTTGGACGACGATTTCACTGGTTTGCAGCCAATAATCGTCGACCGCCAGCGCGGTTTCGCCCACATGCCGCCAGAGCAGGAACCCGCCGCCGGCGCACGCGGCGCTGACCAGCAGCACGACGACCCCCCAGGCTTCGCCACGACCGGTGGGCCGCAGAAAACGCAGCAAAGTGAGCAACGGGATCAAAATCTTAGCCGCCTAAACAAGGATTCAGCAGAGAACAACGCCTAATCCTGTCATCGGCCACCGGCAGCGAAACCTTGAACCCTGAAAGGCTGCGAAAATATTGAACTGAAACTGGGGATTGTCGCCACAACATCATCCGCACCGCACTAGCGGCCGGTTTGTCGGCGCCAACCGGGGGCTAGCGCCCAACGGCTGATGTTCAATTGCGATTTCTTCCCAACCCCTGAAACCTCAAACCTCAAACCTCAAACCTCAAACCTCCAGCCTCCAGCCTCCCTCACCAGATCTGGATTTCGTTCACCAGCTCGACTCCCAGTCGTTGCTCGACGGTGCCGCGGATTTGTTCGATCAGGCGAATGCAGTCGGCGCTGGTGGCGCCTTCTTCGGCCAGGATGAAGTTGGCGTGCCGCTCGCTCACCTGGCACTTGCCGACGGTAAGTCCCTTGAGACCGGCCTGTTCGATCAACATGCCGGCGCTCATTCCGCGGGGATTCTTGAAGATGCAGCCGGCGCTTTGATGGGCCAGCGGCTGGCTCGCTTTTTTCACAATCCACTGCTTTTGCATCCGCTTGGTGAGTTCTTCCGGATCGGCCGCTTCGAGCTTGAATTCCGCCTCAAGAATCACCAGTTCATCGAGGCTGCTCTCGCGATAGGAAAACACCAGATCCTCGCCCATGCGATCGATGATGTCGCCATGGAGCGTCATCACTTGGGCGCGGGCGACCCATTGTCCGACGTCTCCGCCACGTCCGCCGGCGTTGCCGTGCAGCGCTCCGCCGATCGTACCCGGGATGCCGACCAACGTCTCCAGCCCGCCCAATCCTTCGCGGACGGCCGAGGAAATGACATGCCCCAGCTTGGCGCCGCCGGCGGCAACGGCGCGGTCGGCTTGAATGGAAATCTTCTGGAATGCCTCGCCTTGGAGCCGCACAACCAAGCCGGCGACCCCCTCGTCGCGGACCAGGATGTTCGATCCGCCACCGAGCATCCGCACCGGAACGTCCTGTTCGCGGCAGCGTGCGACCAACGTCGATAGCTCGTCCAGGTTGGTCGGTTCGGCGAAATAGTCCGCCGCGCCGCCAATCCGAAACCAAGTGTACGGCGCGAGCGGTTCGTCTCGCCGGGCGATCTGTTCCAATCCGTCAATTACGCTCATAACGATCCTTCTCCAGGTGTCCGGCACTCATGGTAACCAGCACGTCCCCTTCCCGGCAAGCCGTCAAGCAGTTCGGCCACGCATCCCGCCAGGATCGGCCCGGTAGAACGAGAACGCCTTGTGATTGCAACGCCTCGGCGAGCCGGCCCGATATCTCCGGATGCAGGCCCGCTGGTTCGCGCGCCCGACAGACTTCCAGAATCGCGACCGCGTCCGCCGCGGAGAGCGCGTGAACAAAATCATCGAAGAGCCGATCCAAACGGGTCGCCTGATGCGGCTGGAACAACGCGACGATCCGCCGATCCCTGTAGCAATGGCGCAAGGCCGCAATGGTCGCCGCAACCGCGGTCGGATGGTGCGCGTAATCGTCGAAATGGACAATCCCGTCGTCGCGGCGAATCGGCTCCAATCGCCGCCTCACTCCGGGAAACGTCACTAAGTTCCGGGCAACCTCCCGGCAGGTCAAGTCGCTCGCCAGCGCGGCAATGACCGCGGCGGCGGCGTTCTCTACGTTGTGCCGCCCACACAGCGGCGATTGAAACTCGCCGACCAGGGTATCGCCACGCCGCAACCGGAATCTGCCGCCGCCGGCATCCAACGCGACCTCGGTTGCAAGCCAATCGGCCCGCCCGCCTTGAGGGTCGCCCTCGACGGCGAACGTCTCCGCGCGGCCTGTAAAGCCAATCTTATCGGCCGCTGCAAGCTGTAGAATAGGGACGCTGTCGGCCGAGATTTTTCCGAGAAATTGCCGAAAGGCGGCCAGGGTGTCGGCCTCGTCCGTGTAGCAATCCAAATGGTCCTGATCGATGTTGGTCACAATCGCCGATCGCGGAGTTAGCAGCAGGAAGTTGCGGCGAAACTCGCACGCCTCAATCACCGTTGTTTCACCTCCGCCCCAGCGTCCGCCGGGCGAGCCGTCGGCATAGGTCGCGCCGAAGCAATACGTGGGATCGCGCCCCGCGGCCCGCAGCAAGTGGCTCAGCAGCGCGGCGGTCGTCGATTTGCCATGCGTGCCAGCCACGGCGGTCGTTTCCCGGTTTCGGGATAAGCGTCCCAGCGCCGCCGGGTAGCTGATCTGCTCGATCTGTCGTCGCCGGGCAGCGACCCGCTCGGGGTTG
>JBBDLY010000274.1:2103-4357 GCA_040878585.1 Pirellulales bacterium | reverse complement strand
GATTCTCACTGCGAGGCCCCTCCCATGTCAGCCAACCATCTCACCCGCCGTCGTTTCTTGGCCACCACCAGCACCGCGGCGGCGGCGACCTTGCTGGCACCGAGTCTTTACGTTTCCGCGGACGAACCGAGTAATACCGACAAGCTCAATCTGGGCATCATCGGCGCCGGAGGCCGCGGCGCGGCCAATACCGGCGGCGTGGCCGGCGAGAACATCTACGCGCTGTGCGACACCAATCCCGACGCCTTGAATCAGGCCAAAAACCGCTTTCCCAAGGCCAAGGCGTTCAGTGATTGGCGCGAGCTGCTGGCCGATCCTGCCATCGACGGCGTGGTGATCAGCACGGCCGATCACCATCACGCACCCGCGGCGCTGGCGGCGATGCGGGCGGGGAAGCACGTCTACTGCGAGAAGCCGCTGTCGCACACGGTGCGCGAAGCCCGACTGATGCAGGACGAATACATCCAGCGCCGCGGGCAAATCGCCACGCAGATGGGCACCCAGATCCACGCCGAGCCGAACTACCGTCGCGTCGTCGAGCTGGTGCAGGCCGGCGCGATCGGGCCGGTGACCGAGGCCCACGTATGGTGCAACCGCACGATCAACGCCGTGGGCGAGCCGCAACTGGCCGAGCAGCCGATTCCCGCGGGCTTCGATTGGGAAGCTTGGCTCGGACCGGCCGCGATGCGTCCTTACAACAACGGTTACTGGCATGGGGGCAACCTCAACTGGAACCGCCGCTGGGAGTTCGGCAACGGCGTGCTGGGCGATATGGGAAGCCATCTGATCGATCTGCCGTATTGGGCGCTGAATCTCAAGCGGCCCACCAGCATTGAATCGATCGGCCCCACGGCCGACGAGGTCGCCTGCCCGCCGTGGCAGCAAGTCACCTGGGAGCATCCGGCCCGCGAAGGCAACGCCACCTGGAGCAAACCGACCAAGGTCGTCTGGTATCACGGCGGCGAAGGAATGAAGCGGCGGAGCGACTACCTGCAACCACTGGTCGGCGGCGACACGCAGATCGGCGGCTGGGGAATCGGCGTGGCCTTCGTCGGCGACGCGGGCGTGCTGGTCGCCGACTACGGCAAGCTGGTGCTCAGTCCCGGCGAGAAGTTCAAGGATTTCCAACGTCCGGAGCAGACCATCCCCGCTTCGATTGGGCACTATAACGAATGGATCCAAGCGGCCAAGGGGGGCGGCGAGGCGCTGTGCAACTTCGACTATTCCGGCGCTCTGATCGAACATAACTTGCTCGGCAATGTGGCCCATCGGGCCGGCAAGAAGCTCGAATGGGACGCCGAGAAGTTGCAGGCGACCAACTCGCCCGAGGCCAATGCTCTGCTGACGAAAGTATATCGAGCCGGCTGGACGCTCTAGTTCATCGGCATACGGCCGTTCCAATCCAATACAAATTGCCTTTGCTATTTTTGTTCCATCCTCTTCATTTTTTGCCATCCATCTTTTTGTCAAAGAAGGAATGTCAGAAAAATGAGATGACAAAAAAATGACAGAAAGCGACGATGAAACTCACATCACTGTTTTATGCTGCTCTATCCGTTTGCCTTTTATCGACATCGACGACATTCGCCGATGAGCCGGTTACCAAGGCGTTTGTCGATGGCAACGAGCCTGGCTGGCTCGCGTTGGGGGAGGATGATTTTGAACACGTCAACAGCAACCCCGATACTTGGAAGTTCAATCCCGACGGCCTAATCGAATGTACCGGCCAGCCGGTGAGCGTCATCAAGTCCAAGAAGCAGTACACCAATTTCGAGTTGGTTTGCCAGTGGCGGCATTTGAAGGACGCCGGCAACTCGGGCATCTTCGTGTGGACGATTCCCGCCTCACTGGAGGAACTCAAGAAGAATGGCAAACCGGGCCTGCCGCAAGGCATCGAAGTACAGGTGCTCGATCTCGGCTATGCCAAGCATTATGAAGAACACCACAAGAAAAAACCGGACTGGTTCACCTCGCACGGCGATGTGTTCCCGGTCGGCGCGGCCGACATGAAGCCCTTCCCGCCGGTCGCCCCCAACGGCAAGCGGAGCTTCCCCAGCAAGGAAACCACCAAAGGCGTCGGCGAGTGGAACCACTACTACATCCGGGCGATCAACGGCGAGGTGCGCTTGTGGGTCAACGGCGAAGAAGTCTCCGGCGGCACCGACTGCAAACCGGCCACCGGCTTTCTGTGCCTGGAGTCGGAAGGCTCGCCGATTGAGTTTCGCGGGTTGAAGGTGCGGGAGTTGCCATGATG
>JBBDLY010000274.1:0-2003 GCA_040878585.1 Pirellulales bacterium | reverse complement strand
GATGAGTTTTTTGTCGCCGCAGCGACCGCCTATCGCGATATGGAAGAGCGGCACGAGCAACTTAAGCATGACATCGCGCTTGCGTTGGAAGAAGCCGAAGCGGGCCTTGACGTGCCGTTCGATGTCGAGAGTATCGAGAGTGAGCTTCGTAAACGCTTCGAGCAGCGAACGATCTCAAGGTAGTGTCCTTGCTACCGCCTGCTGTCTTCTAGCAAGCCTCGCATTCGTGGCGCGATCTGATCGTAACGAGCCCGCGCGGCATCCCAATCGTGCTTGCCATCCAAGAAAGGCATTTCTCGCACGTCTGGCGACGTAACAGCCAGGGTACCGTAGATTGGCAAAAGGGTACTCCGCGTTGCGTTGATGAGACCAATCGCAGTTTTCTCAGGTTCATCGGGCCGTTCGAGCAACAACGATCCTGGCAGATCGGCCGGTGTTGGCACGTGCGAGACGATGTCGTCGAATGGCTCATTGACCGAGATGTCGACTACCGAGAGAACGACTTGATCGCCTTCGGTCTTCAACAAATGCAATTCAGTAATTGGACATGTTCGATCATCTCGAAATTGAACCCGCGTCCTCGACTTGCCGTCCTCGGAGTGAGCGATACACGTCCATTAGTTTACGCCTATTTTTTGGATATGCGTACCATCGCCAGGGACATCGCGCAGCATCGACGGCAAGTCGATTACGACGGCTTCAGTGCGTATTGGCTGTGAAGTTCCGCTACCAAACTTGGCTCCAAGCCCGAAACTAATTGAGTCGTCATTGACACTTAGCGTCACGGCAGGAAAACCTGGCGCGTAATATTGAACGGAGTTCGACAACGCGTTGTAGATGAAGAAAGAGCCTTCGGCACCGACAACAATCGGCACACCGTTCGGATCGCGCAACAGGAACTGGTAGTAACCGGGCGCTTTCCAACTGAAGTCGATCCTGGTGGGCGGATCGGTCAGGCCCATCAAGATGGTTCCGCGAAAACTTTTCAGTTCTTCGCTGTTGGATGATAGAACCGGCACCTTGCCGATATGAGGAATCTCTCGCCACTCGTCCGCCACAGTCGGCTGGACTAGCTGTAAGGAAACGATGATGCATGAGAATGCGATATGGCGGGCGATCATTTAGCCAACTCCATTTGCTCGTGTTTAACTGATTATCTGCGATGCGGAACATGACACTGTTTTTTGCTCAACAGGTAAATCTGCGTTTTCCCCCAACTCCGCGGCAATCAACCCGATTGCTCCGGCCACCGCCGCCGAGGTCATGCTGGGCAGATCGCGCCGGTCGCCGGCAACTTGCTGCGGCGCCAACGGGATGTGCAAAAACAGGCTCCGCGTGGGCAGTTCCATCTGATGCGCCAGGTGCATCGACCAATAGAGGCAGGCGTTGCACAAGAATGTGCCGGCGTGGAACGAGACCTTGCTGGGGATGCCGATCGCGTTGAGCTTGCCCGCCAGTTCCGCCAGCGGCAGCCGCGCTCGATAGGCGGGCGGGCCGTCAGCGGCCAGGATGCTCGCCCCGTCCGGATGAACCAGCGGCCGGCCGGCGGCGGTTTGGGAGAGGTCGCGGCCGTCGTTGACATGACCGCGGATGTTCAGTGCCACGGCTTCCAAGGCAATTCGCGATGCGCCCGGCGCCTGGCCCAGATGGATCGCCAGCAGCGGGGCCGCTTCCAGATCACGCGCCAGCAGGCTGCGAATCTTGCTGAAATCGACCGGGTATTTTCGCGTCACCAACTGTAGCTCCGGCGGCAAGTGCCGAGTCAACTCGACCAGCGCCAGCCAACTGGCGTTCTCTTCCCACTCGTCGTAGGGTTCGAAGGCGGTAACCAGAATCGTCGACATCGGCAAAGCCTTTCAGCACCAAGGGCGCAACCGCGAACTGCATTGGCTCAATATAGCTTAGATTCACGCGGTTGAGCGAATCATTGCGTGTTGCTCGTCGGTTCCATTTGGGGGGACGGCCTCTGTTCGTGTCGCATCCGGCCTGATATGCTGTAGGGT
>JBBDLY010000273.1:0-4377 GCA_040878585.1 Pirellulales bacterium | reverse complement strand
ATCGTCACGTCGCAATGCCGCAGGATGTTGTAGTTGACCGCCGCGTCTCCTTGCAACTCCGCGGGCGGGGCGAACAGTAGCACGCGTACAGTATGACCCCGGTTGGCCAGATGCCGGGCCAGCACAAACCCGTCGCCGCCGTTGTTCCCCTTACCACAGCAAACGGCGGTTGTGCCGCCGATACCGATCTGCGCCAGCAAATCGCACAGACTACGGCCGGCGTTCTCCATGAGTTGCAGGCCGGTCATGCCGCATGCTTCGATGGCGATTCGGTCGACTAGGCGGGATTGTTCGCGATTGAAGGCGATTGTTGGCACAGTAACCCTTTAGCCCATTTCAACCAATTCGATCGAAAGACCGAGCGCGTTGGCAACCGCCTGCAAGCTGGTGAGCTTGACGTCGCGGCCTTGCTCGATATCTCGGATCGTGTTGGAGTTAGGCTGTCGCGTTGTAGTTGACGGAGCTTGTCCATTCATGCACGAGATATCTTGCGACACCATGCAGCTTGGCTACAAAATTGAGTCCCGTTCCATCGCCCAATCCGAGCGAGCAGCCGTTGTCATCCATCCAGCGAATGGCCTTGTCTGGTGGCTCGGTGTGCAACTTTTCGGGACCGACGAGTGAAAACGTCGTTGGCTTCCCTGTGACGTTCTCAGTGGGGAGGAACCAAATCTCATCGAATCCGAAGAAGATTCGCTGTTTACGTTGTGCAGAAAGCAGCCGCCGTGTGGAAACAAGCACAGACTCGCCCACCTTCTTTGCTTGTGACTCCAACGGCTGTAAGGCCTCGCTGCTGCGCAGCAGCGAAGCCACGTCCGTTGAACTGTCCAGACAAGTCAGTAGTGCGAATTTCATGCTTGCCGGCGCTGGATCAATATTTGACAAAAAGTCATGGATCGAACTGTCCATCCAGCCTGCGCAATACTCGTCCTTTTGAAGCATCACTGCTCTCCTGGTTTTAAGCCCCGCGGCGCCTGCCGTGGAGGTGACTTGCTCCAATCCCAATCATGGCAGTGGGGATCGCCGACGCCAGTGTGATCGTGGCCAAAGTCGATGTTCTTCTCAGCCTTGCCGTCTTGGCCATAGGTTCGCTTTTGAATCACGTTGCCGTTGGCGTCTTTCTTTTCAACCGTCGTTCCAGGTACTCCCTGGGCGGGGAGGTCGTATGCTGATCGCTTGGCCATCCGGTTACTTTCTAAAGTATACGCAAAAATCGTGTATCGCGTGGCGAAAATGCTAGCCTCAGTTCCCCTCATATGTCAAGTCGGTGAAATGAACAAAAAAGCCGGCCGGAGAAAAATCTCCGGCCGGCTGGGATAGACTTGATTCTTCAATCGCCCGGCCCAGGGGACCATGCTACGCATGCCTTATGGCAGGGCGGCGGCGACTCCGACTACTGCACCGGCTTGGAACAGCGCTCCGCGGGCGCTGATTGGGATCGGCGGGATGAAGTACGGGGCGCAGTCGCCGGGGCGGTAGTAGCCCAAGGCATAGATGCACTCGTTCGGCGGATGCACGCCCATTTTGTAGGGAATGATCGGCACACTTAGAAAGAAGTGCGCCGCCGAAAGAACGGGCTGGCCGATGGGGCCGAGCGAGTGGCCGTAACGCTCCACATTGACCTGCTCGAAGTACAACGGCTTGTGGCACAATCCGCTGGCGGTCCAGGTAAACTGCGTTCCGCACCAATGCCGGCCGAGGAACTCTCCTGCGTCCAGTTCACACGCCTGCGGATAGTCGCGTCCCTCAACCCCGCCGGAATAAATCGACAGATCGATGTCTGACAACTTCTTTTGCAGTAGATCGTGCGTCGCCTTGGCGCACTCTTCCTCATGCCGTTCCCGGTCCAGGTCCTGGTCATTGTCGTTGGAAGGCAGCGGTCGCGGTTCGAGCGGCGGACGCGTCGGCTGCGGCTGAACCGTGTTGGGGGCCGGTTCCACTCTCGGATCACTGTCGCCCGGAACACTGTCACTGGGATCATCAAACAAGTCCAGCGGAGGGTCGCTCGGATCCAGCGGCGCTGGCTCTTCGTCGAGCGGGAGCAGCGGTTCGCGCTGCGGCAGGTCCGATTCCAGTTCTTCAATCGGCCGCGGCTGGGCGCCGCCGTTGAGACCGTTGTCGCCGAACGGGTCATCAAATGGATCGTCGTTGAGCGGATCGAGCTGCGCGATCCGTGCCGGTCCGCGGGAGTCGCTGGCCGCAATCAGTCGCGGCGCGGCGCCGGTAGCGGCCTCTTCGTGGACTACCAACCGGGTATGCCCCGTGGCGGTACCTTGCGCGACCTGTTCCGCCCCGGTTCGCCGTGCGGCACGCCATTGCAGCTTGGCCGGTTGAGGCGTTTCGGTCGTGGCCGACGCCTGGGCGATCGGTTCGGCTGCAATGTCGAGGCGGCGCGGTTCGACCTTCGATGCCTCGTCGGCTTCGAGCGTCGAGGCTCGGGCGGTGACGTAGTTCGTCGCGTCGTCGGCAAACACGCCGGGGGCGAGGAGCGAACAGCCGTATGCCGCCAGCAAGCCTGCCAGCAGCGCGCCGCTACGAACTTTCGCCGCTCGTTCGCTCGACGGAGTAGTTGGGTGCTTCTTGAGTAATCGCGATGTCATGAGGATGGCTCTCCCTAACGCTGGCCGCTGAGACCTGAATGAAGCGCGCTTCCGTGCGCAACTCCTCGATATTGCGGGCGCCGCAGTAGCCCATACCGGCTCGCAGCCCCCCCACCAATTGATACACAAACGGGCCGAGTTGACCCTTATACGGCACGCGCCCCTCGACCCCTTCGGGCACGAGTTTACTTGGACCGCGTTCCGCGCCTCGTTGGCGATAGCGTTCGCTGGAGCCTCTAACCATGGCGCCCAGTGAACCCATGCCGCGATACACCTTAAACGTTCTGCCTTGATACAAAATCAACTCGCCGGGGCTTTCTTCCAGCCCGGCGAATAGACCGCCAATCATTACGCAACTCGCGCCGGCGACAATCGCCTTGGTCAAATCGCCCGAATACCGAACGCCGCCGTCGGCGATGACCGGCGTGCCGCTAGCAGCCGCCGCGCCGGCGGCCTCCAGGACAGCGGTAATCTGTGGCACGCCCACGCCGGAGATCACCCGAGTGGTGCAGATCGAACCAGGCCCGATGCCAACTTTTACGGCATCGACGCCCGCAGCGATCAAGTCTTCGCATCCCTCGCGAGTTGCCACGTTTCCCGCGATGACCTCAATATCCCACTGTTTCTTGATTTCCCGCACGGTCTCCAGCACGTTGGAGGAGTGTCCGTGGGCGCTGTCCACGATCAATACGTCGACGTCTTGCCCGATGAGGCTCTCGACGCGCTCGAAATCGTGTACGCCGACGGCCGCTCCGACGCGGAGTCTCCCTTGCCCATCTTTACAGGCGTTGGGAAACCGACGCATCATGTCGATATCCTTAATCGTAATAAGTCCCGTCAGTGTGTAATCTTCGTCAACCAGCAGAAGTTTCTCGACCTTTTTTGCCATCAAAATCTTTTCAGCTTCCTCAAGCGTTACAGTCCCCGTGGCCGTTACGAGCTGTTCGCTGGTCATTACCTCCGAGATCCGCAGGTCGAGCTTCTCCAAAAACCGCAGATCGCGACGGGTAATGATGCCCGCCAGCTTGCCGCCGGCATGCACAATCGGCACGCCGGAAACATGATGCTGGTCCATCACCTCGCGGGCCTTGCCGACCGACTCGTCCGGCGGCAGCGTGACCGGATCGAGGATGATTCCGTTGGCCGACCGCTTGACCTTGTCGACTTCTTCGGTTTGGTCGACGACCGACATGTTCTTGTGGATCACCCCCAGCCCGCCCTCTTGAGCCAACGCGATCGCCATGGCGGCCTCGGTGACGGTATCCATGGGGGAACTGAGCAGCGGGATGTTCAGCGCAATCTTGGGCGTGAGGCGAGTGGCGACGTCGACCTCCGACGGCACGACCTCGCTATAGCGCGGTTCCAGCAGAACATCGTCAAAGGTGATTCCTTGGCGAACGATCTTGTCGGGCACGGTGGACCTCCATGGCGGCCGAGAGCGGCTTGTTGAGAATTCACCATTATTGCGCAGGGGCCGGGGGCTGGCTAGTAGCGCGGAAACGGCGAGCGGGCGCCCGGCTGAAGCCGATGGCCAGTGCCGCGATGATCTTAGCCCCCGGTGAATACACCGGGGGCAGGCTGCGGCGTCGTAACCGTTTGGTCGCGTGCCGCCGCGGGTGAAGTGCTCTTCGATCACCTTGGCTTCAACCGGGGCGTTGACGTCATGCTCATCCCGCGACAGGACCAGATCGCCAGCCTTCAGTTCCTCGATCGGCTTGTACCCCTCCGGCGTCAGCACCGGCGTACCGGCTGGGAAGCAGGGGATGAGTTTCTGGGC
>JBBDLY010000272.1:0-4380 GCA_040878585.1 Pirellulales bacterium | reverse complement strand
CGGCTGATGTTTGCTGCCGATTCCTTCACAGTCTTTGAGGTTTCTGTTGCCTCTGTACGGCTCAGTTTACTGACGAAGGAAATCGTCCCATGTCGTCGTTGTCGCAGGATACTCCGTCGAGCAACGCCGCTGGTACGGCCGAACTCGCTCACGACGCGCGAATCGGCGTGGAACTTGCCGAAAACGCCATTTGGATTCGCGGCGCCCGCGTCCACAATCTGCGGAACGTCTCGCTGGCCATTCCACGCGATCGCGTCGTGGTGATCACCGGGCCTAGCGGCAGCGGCAAAAGTTCGCTGGCCATGGACACGCTCTGTGCCGAGGGACAACGGCAGTATATCGAGAGCCTCAGCGCCTACGCTCGGCAGTTCCTGCATCAGATGGAACGGGCCGACGTCGACCTGATCGAGGGCTTGCAGCCGACCGTGGCGATTGATCAACGGTCCGGCAGCCCCAACCCGCGGAGCACGGTTGCGACCGTCACCGAGATCTACGACCACCTACGGTTGATGTACGCGCGGCTGGGCGAAGCCTGCTGCTATGGTTGCGGCGAACCGATCCGCCCGCAGTCGCCCGAGCAGATTCAGCAGACGCTGTTGAGTTTGCCGGAAGGCACCAAGGCGATGCTGCTGGCGCCGCTGGTCCGCGGCCGGAAGGGAGGGCACAAGGACGTGCTCTCGGCGATTCGCAAGCATGGCTTCGTCCGTGCGCGGGTTGACGGCGAGGTGTTCGACATCGACTCGCTGCCCGAGTTGGAGCCGCGCAAAAACCACACGATCGAAGCGGTCGTCGATCGCATTGTGGTTCGCGACGGCGTCAGCGGTCGGGCGGCCGAATCGATTGCGCTGGCACTGCAACATGGCGACGGTGCGATGATCGTCTGCTACCAGCAGCGCGGCGGCAATGGCAGTCGTGGCAACGGCAAGTCGCAGAAGTCCGGCGGAAGTGATTGGACCGACGAACTGTTCAGCACCAGCTATTCGTGTCCGAATTGCAAAATCAGCTTCGAGGAACTCGAGCCGCGCAGTTTCAGCTTCAACAGCCCCTACGGCGCCTGTCCCGAGTGTGACGGGTTGGGGGTGCGGCGGCAGTTCGACCCCGACTTGTTCATTGCCGACCGGCAGTTGTCACTTGCCGCCGGCGCGATTGCCCCCTGGAAGGGACTGACCGCCGCGGGCGAAAAGCGGCTGAAGAAGCACTTGGAGCCGTTCTTTCAAAAAGAGAAACTCGATTGGCAAACGCCGCTGGCGACCCTGACCGACGCCGCCTGGGAACGCTTCTTGCAAGGCAGCGGCGGTAACGGCAAGGGTTTCATGGGCGTGTACAACATCCTGGAGCGCGAGTACAGCACCACCACCCGTGCCAAACGCAAGCAAAAGCTGGAAGCGTTCCGCGGCGAGGTGCTTTGCGCCGCCTGCCAGGGGAGCCGACTGCGGCCGGAAGCACGGTCGGTGATCATCGCTGATCGCTCGATCGATCAGGTCGCGGCGATGACCGTCACGGAAGCGGCCGCGTTCTTCGCATCGTTGGAATTTCATCAGGACGACCTGCCCATCGCCGAGCCGCTGCTTCGCGAGATCGAAAACCGGCTGCGGTTCCTCGACAAGGTCGGCGTGCAGTACCTCACGCTCGACCGGCCGGCCGATACGCTCTCCGGCGGCGAACTGCAGCGCGTCCGCCTAGCGACCGGCATCGGCAGCGGCCTGGTCGGCGTCTGCTACGTACTCGATGAGCCGTCCATCGGCCTGCATCCCCGCGACAACGGCCGCCTGATCGACGCCCTGCGGGAACTGCAAGCCCAAGGCAATACGGTGCTAATCGTCGAGCACGACGAAGCGATGATGCGGGCTGCCGACCATTTGATCGACGTCGGCCCCGGCGCCGGCCGGCATGGCGGACAAATCGTCGCCGCCGGTACTCCGCAGCAGGTGATGGCCGATCCCGCCTCCATCACCGGGCAGTATCTGTCCGGAGCGCGAAGCATCCCGGTGCCCATGACGCGCCGCCGCACGGCAAAAAGCCGCTCGATCACCATCGGCGGGGCCAGCACCAACAACCTCAAGAACATCGACGTGCGCATTCCGCTGGGCGTGCTGGTCTGCATGACGGGCGTCAGCGGCAGCGGCAAGAGTTCGCTGGTCAACGAGACGCTGGTCCGCGCGATCACTCGACGCCTGGGCCTGCTCGCTCCCAAGCCGGGCGAGCACGACAGCCTCCGCGGCGTGAGCCAGATCGACAAGCTAATCGCCATCGACCAATCACCGATCGGCCGCACCCCGCGAAGCAATCCGGCGACCTACTGCGGCGTGTTCGACGAGATCCGCAAGGTCTTTTCGGGCACCCGGCAGTCGAAGCAGCGAGGCTACGGCGTGGGCCGCTTCAGCTTCAACGTGAAGGGGGGCCGCTGCGAGGCGTGCCAAGGTCAGGGCCAACAGAAGATCGAGATGAACTTTTTGCCCGACTTGCACATCACCTGCCCCGAATGCCACGGCGCTCGGTTCAATCGGCAGACGCTCCAGGTTGCCTACAAGGGGCTGTCGATTGCCGACGTGCTCGATCTGCCGATCGAAGAAGCCGTCACCTTTTTTGAAAATTTCTCCGCCATCCAGCGAACGCTGCAGTGCATGGTCGACGTCGGTTTGGGCTATCTCACCTTGGGGCTGGCTTCGACCAAGCTCTCCGGCGGCGAGGCGCAGCGGATCAAGCTGGCTACCGAACTGGCCCGCGCCGATACCGGCAGCACGCTGTACGTGCTCGACGAACCAACGACCGGGCTGCACTTCGACGACATCCGCAAGCTGCTCGACGTGTTGCATCGCTTAGTCGACGCCGGCAACACGGTGCTGGTGATCGAACACAATCTCGACGTTGTTAAATGCGCCGATTGGCTGATCGACCTCGGCCCCGAAGGGGGTGCCGCCGGCGGCGAAGTGGTCGCCACCGGCACGCCGGAGGAGATCGCCGCACTGGAAGGAAATCATACGGGGCGGTTCTTGCGGGAGGTGCTTATTTAGTTGGTTCCGCAAGGCACTTCTCGCAAAAACCTCATTTCGACTTGCGGGGGGCGAAACCGGCGGGGTAAAATGCCAGATTCGCTGGTTTCGCTAACGGGCAAGCTGCGCTAGAAGGGCGCGATTCGGCTCGGAGGCCGGTCGGAAATCGCCTCCGCCGTCCGTTCGGTAATTCCTATAACCCATTTTACAGCAGCTATTTGCAGCAATTGGATCCATGTTCGAGAAAGATCAATACGAGTTGTTGGACTTCGGCGAGGGACGCAAACTGGAGAAGTTTGGGCCGTACATCCTTGATCGTCCTTGCCCGGTGGCCGAGGGGCTGGACCGTTCCAGCCCCGCGTTGTGGAAGAAGGTCGACGCCTACTTTCAAAGCCGCGAGGAAGATGGCGGCGCGTGGCGGGCCAGCGACGAGATGCCGCTTTCCTGGACCATCAAATATGGCGGGCTGAATTTCGAGTTGAAGATGACCGACTTCGGCCACGTCGGCCTGTTCCCGGAACATTCCAGCAACTGGGATTGGATCGCCCGCCAGGTCCGCAAGGCAGGCAAACCGTGCCGGTTGCTCAACCTGTTCGCCTATACCGGCGGCGCGACCCTGGCGGCCGCCTATGCCGGGGCCGAGGTGGTTCACGTCGACGCCGCCCAGAACGCCCTGCTGTGGGCGCGGCGAAACACGGAATCGTCGGGGCTGTCGAGCGCCTCGATCCGCTGGATCACCGAGGATGCGCAAAAGTTCGTCGCCCGAGAAATGAAACGGGGCAACAAGTACAAGGCGGTCGTCCTTGACCCGCCCACCTACGGCCACGGCCCCAAGGGTGAAGTGTGGAAGATCCAGCAACACCTGCCGGAACTGCTCGAACAATGCGTGGAACTGTCCGGCGGCAATCTCAAGTTCGCCCTGCTCAGTTGCCACACGACCGGCTACATGCCGCACAACCTGGAGAACATGCTCCGCGACGCACTATACGGCCGCCGCGGCATCAAGATCGAAGCAGGCGGTCTGGCAATCCCCTGCGCCGACGGCCGCCATCTGCCGGGTGGGATTGCGGCACGGTTGACGATTGAGGAGTAGGGGGAGGCTTGAGGGGGGAGGCTTGAGGCGGGAGGCGGGAGGCGGGAGGCTTGAGAGGTGTGGTTTGAGGCATGCTGCACTGCGTCAACATGCGGCTGTGTAACTCCTTCCGTGTTACTTCGCAACGATCGCACGCCTGCCGAACCAGAAGCCACAGGCCATTTAGGATTTAGGATTTAGGATTTAGGATTTCAAACCTCAAACCTCAAACCTCAAACCTCAAACCTCAAACCTCAAACCCATCCCTTTGAAGCTAGCATGCGACTGCTAACGTGAGGGTTGACTTCTTCCCCG
>JBBDLY010000271.1:0-4390 GCA_040878585.1 Pirellulales bacterium | reverse complement strand
CGCGGGGGTCGTTTCGCAAACTGCTGCGCGACATCCACCGCGATGAAAAAGGCGCTTTGAGCCTGGAGGCGGTGTTGATCATCGCCGTGATCGCGCTGCCGGTGCTGATTGTGCTGTACAAGTTCGCCTGGCCTGCGATTAAGGATTATTTTTACAGCGGGTTGGAAGAAGTGGGCGTCGAACGGCCGCAAGGTTAGCGGGCATAGATGATTGCAACGGTGCTCGTCTTCGCCTTCCTGTTCGCCTCCACAGTGACCGATCTGCTGCGCCACAAGATTTACAACGTAGTTACCTATCCGGGCATCCTGATCGCCTTGGCGTTGAACTTGCTTGGCACGGCGATCGAGCTGAATTGGTTCGGGCAACTGGATAAATCGGGACGTTTGCAGTGGCAAACGCTGCTCGGATGGATCGGGCTGGGCGAGTCGTTGCTCGGGCTGTTCGCCTGCGGATTGATTTTGATTGTTTGTTTTGTGTTCTTCGAAGTCGGAGGAGGAGACGTCAAGCTGCTCGCCATGGTGGGAGCTTTTTTAGGCGTGTACCAAGGAATCGAGGTGCTGCTGTGGTCGTTCGTGCTCGGCGGCGCGTTTGCCTTGATTGCCTTGATCTGGCGAGATGGGGCGTGGTCGCTTGTGAAAGAGCTGTTCCAACGGCTGCGATTTGTGTTCCGCAGCGGGACGCTGCAATCGATGACCAAAATGAAGGACGGCGACGAAGAGACCAAGCCGGCGGCGCTGTACCTGGCTCCCAGCACGCTGGCGGCGTTGATCGTGGTTAAGTGGATCGATCTCAATATCATGTAACGGGTTCGAACGAAGAAGGAGGATGCTCGCGATGCCCCACGTCCTCCTGATCGTCTGGCCGCATTTATTGGTGATCGCCGCGCTGGCGGTTGTGCTGTGGCTGCTCGTGAAAGCCAGCGGAGCGCGGCTGCATTTGGCGCGGCTCCGCGACTTGCATCGCGGCGAGCGGGGCGGAGTGCAGAGCCTGTCGTTTGTGCTCACGCTGCCGCTGTTCATCATGATCCTGATGGGCATCGTGCAAGCCAGCCAGATCATGGTCGCCCAGGTGGTGATGGAATACGCGGCCATCGCCGCCGTCCGCAGTGCGATCGTCTGGATACCGGCCCAACTGGAACCGAGCCTGGAAGAAGAGAACGGCATCGGCGATTTGGTGCTGGTCGCCGACGAAGGATTCGCCGGCGAGGGGCAAACGTGGTACGTCAACGCCGACGAGAGCAGCCCCAAGTATCGCCGCATCAAGCTGGCCGCCGCGATGGCCTGCATGCCAATTGCGCCCTCTCGAACGATCGAGTTCGATCAGTCGCATCCAGACAACGCGGCCTACCAGGCGATCCGCGCGGCATACTTTTCGCTCGCCCCGACTTCCGCCGCGGAGAACCTCCGCACCGAGGCGCGGTTGGAGCATAAACTGGCGTATAGCCTGACCAATACGTTGGTCGACATCTCCATCTTCCACAAAGGGAACGAGCCGCCACTAGCGTTCTACGGCTTGCCCGACCGGGTAGAGGAATTCGCCCCCAACGAAGTCGGCTGGCAGGATCAGATTACCGTGCAAGTGGTGCATCGACTGGCGCTGCTGCCTGGGCCGGGCCGCATGTTGTCGAAAGTCGTCAGCCGGCCGGATGGAACCCGCGACCGCATTGCCGAGGGCATCGAGCACGCCGACGGCGAATACTTCTGGCCGCTGTTCGCCTATGCCTCGCTCGGCAATGAAGGAGAGAAGCCGGTCTACCGGTACGACCACCAACTGTTTGGACAACCGTATTAAGTGTTAGGTACTTCTGGACTGGTTCATTTGTGATGTCAAATAGTAGTTCAAATGCGGAATGCGGAATTCGGAATGCGGAAGCAGGCAATGCGTTGCCAAGCGTCAGCCGCATTCCGCATTCCGCAATCCGCATTTGCCTCTCGTTGCCACGTCAACTCCACAACGACGAACGCGGCACCATCTCCATCGTCTCGGTGTTTGCCTTCCTACTGCTGGCGATGTTGCTGGGCATGGTGATGAATGTCGGCCGGCAGGTGGACAACAAGGTGCGGATGCAGAACGCCGCCGACGCGGCGGCTTATAGCGGCAGCATCGTAGTCGCCCGCGGGATGAACGATCTGGCGTTTACCAATCATCTGCTGGCCGACGTGTTCGCGCTGACCGCCTTTATGCGCGAGGCCCGAGACCGGCATAGCGAGCAGCTCACGCCGGAAATTCTGGCCAAGTGGGACGAAGTCGCGCCGACGTTTCAGTCCGCCCAGTTCCAACGGTTCAGTGACCTGGGCCGCGCGATTCCGAACAAGACGCGGCAGGAACGCGAGATGGTGCTGGCTTATAGCGAGTGGGCGGCGGCCACCAGCGAAGTTGTGTTGCCGACGATGGAGGAGATCCTGGCTAATGAACTCATTCCGCAGTACCAACGGGCCTTGGTGGCCGCCACGCCGCAGTTGGCGCAACTGGCCGCCGACGAGACCGCGCGGCGGCATAGCTTGCGGCGCGACGGCCAGATCGTTCCTGACCGCGGCCCGATGCACGCCTTCTTGTGGCGGACCAACGGGGCGGCGGTTGGTGGCGAGCAGGAACAGTTCAACCCCACGTTGCCGGTGGTCGATCCGGCGTTTGAAACATCGGCCGATGCAGACGACTTTCGACAGACGGCCCGTCAGCAACGCCAGAGTCTGGCGCGGACCTATTTGAATCAGCGCAACAACGAGGCGATCACGGCGTTTCGCTCGCTGGGCAAGATGAGCCAATTCGCCGTGCTGTGGGACGGCTTCACCAAGGGGCAACTCGAACAGTTGCTCGACGAGTATCCAGACAGCAACCTGCCGCACGTCATTCGCCGCGATGGACGCGAATTTGCCGGGGCCGGTTCGTCGCAACGGAATCGCATGTTGGAGGAACTGATGCTGGTGGCGGTCGTTTATTGGAAGCCGGCTGAGTCGTTCGCTCCCGGCGTGTTTCGCTCGCCGATCGAAGGGGATTACGTCACGTTCGCCCAGGCGCAGACTTTCATTCCGGCGGCGAAACTGATCCGCGTTTTCGAGGGGCGTGGCGGAGGGGGCGGCGCGCCCTCGGGCATCCCGATCGGCGGCGTGCCGGGAGAGTACGTCGAACTGCCGCCGCAGGCCGACCCGCCGGCGCAGAATCCGATGGAGACTCCGCCGACCGACGACGGTGAACTCGAGTGGACCGTGGTCCGCGAATCGGTGCCGACGAGTTGGGACATACTCAATCAACGCTGGAACGCGCGGCTGGTGCCGGCCACCGCGCCGGGGTTGTTGGCGATACTACAGTCCGAACCCCCCTATTTTGCCTTGGGCGACCCGGTCGACGTGCAACTGCCCGACTTAGGCGACATCAGCGACGACGACTTGAACTACCTGAACCACCATTGATGTACCATGGCTAGCAACATCTGCGACAACTCGGCCCTGAAAGGGCCACACAGCAAAGCCCAGGCGAAGCGTTGCCGCCGCAGGCGGCGAGCGCCCGCCTGGGTTAGCACCCTGTTCGATTCGCTAGGCCTGAAAGGGCGAAACAAACACATTGGAGTTGTTTCGCCCTTACAGGTCGCAACCCAGGCGGGCGCTCGCTCGGCGCTCGCTTCGCCTGGGCTTTGTTGTTTCGCCCTTTCAGGGCGGATAGTGGCCGAGCCAACACCATGCAGGACACGACGTCTCAGTGGAGCGCGCCGCGGCTTGGCGCCGTTGGAGCTTTGCCTGGTGCTGCCGCTGTTGATGTTCCTCTGCGCGTTGTTGATCTATGCGGGCACGACGTTTGTCTGGCAAGTCCGCGGGTTGAATGCTTCTCGCGACGTCGTCTGGAAAACCCGCTACCCGCGGAGCGGCTTTGCGCCGACGCCGATCAATTGGGTCGATCCGGCGACCGCCAACTTGGACGATACCGAGGACTATCTGCCGCTCGATCTGCCGCAGATCGATCATCCGGTCGCCCGCGGACCGCTGATTGGGGCGACGGTAAATCGCGATCTGCTCGATCCCACGTTGCACGTTCGTCGCGGCCGGGCCACGCTGAGCAAGCAGTTAACGATGCCGCCGCAAGGCGCCACGATCCGGTTCAACCTGGAGCATGATCTGCTGCACGATAGTTGGACCTACCGCCAAATGGGCATGGGGGCCAATGTGCAGCAGCGAATCCCGGTGATTTATGAACTGGCCAAAGCGGACCCGGCGCTGGTGCAGCGATTTATCGAGGCGGTGGTCGCCATCTATTATTCGCCCGAGATGGACGATCTGGCGCCGTTGGACCGCGAGAGCGATTTTCCCCGCTTCGGCCGCGGCACGCCCGATTTCCATCCTCGGTTAAGCGGCTTCAGTTCGCTAGACGTGGAGCGCGTTCGAGAACAGAACGTAGG
>JBBDLY010000270.1:0-4405 GCA_040878585.1 Pirellulales bacterium | reverse complement strand
GATGCAATGTTGTCCCACAGGTCTTGGACAATCTCAAGTTGCTCCCCAATTGGCAACTTTGACAATTGATCGATGGCCGGATGCATTTCGGTTGTTCCAGGGAAATTCAAGAGCGGATGAACGACTCAATCATTACTATTCTAGTTAATCGATGAGTCCGGTAAAGCGGAAATCACTCTATCCCGCCGCTGGCCGCGAATAGCAGCAATGCTTGCCGTGTTACTGCCACATCGTGGACCCGCAAGACTTGAATGCCGCGGCGGGCCAGCGCCAGTGAGACGCCGACCGTGCCGGCGGTGCGGTCGCAGGCTTTGTCTTGCAAGACGTGGGCGATAAAACCTTTGCGGGAATGCCCTACCAGCAGCGGCTGGCCGAGTTCATGGAACCGCTCGCAGTGATTGAGCAGTTGCAGGTTGTGCGCGTGCGTCTTGCCGAAGCCGATGCCGGGGTCGAGGCAAATCCGCGCCGCGTCGAGGCCGGCGGCGAGCAATTGATCGCGGCGGCCGCGCAGGTACGCAAAGATATCCTCGACCACATCGTCGTAGCGAGGATTCTCCTGCATGGTCCGCGGCGTCCCTTGCATGTGCATGGCGCAGACGCCCGCCTGGCATTCCACCGCGACGGCGACCATGGCGGGATCCCCCTCCAAACCGGTCACGTCGTTGATGATTTCCGCGCCGGCGGCGATCGCCGCTCGGGCGACGCCCGCCTTGGAGGTGTCGATCGAAATCGGCACGTCCGACTCGGCGGCGATTGCCTCGATCACCGGCAACACGCGATCAAGTTCCTCTTGCTCGGACACGGGATCGGAATAGGGCCGGGTGCTCTCGCCGCCGACGTCGACCACGTCCGCTCCTGCTGCGATCAATCGCCGAGCATGTTCAATCGCCCGCGATGGTTCGTGGAACGCGCCGCCGTCGGAAAAGCTGTCGGGCGTGACGTTCACAATGCCCATGATCGCCGGCAAACGCCCAAACGACAGCGTCTGGGTGCGGAGTCGCCATTCGGTGGCGCGGTGCTGGAAGGCGGAGCTATCGGGAAGTGTTGCCATAGGTTTCGTAGCGGAATTCACAAGAATTCCGCAGCGAGGATTGAACGTGGCCGTCGGGACGGCGCTTGTTGTGAGTTCACGGAAGTCTAGGCGACTTCCGCTACGCCTTTACCACGGCATTTCCATTGTGGATACAATCTGGGAGGCCAAGCGGTTGATGACGATTTGCTCTTGCGTGACCATGGACTGGCCGACTTCCGGCACGAAATTGGTCGACTGCGTAATATCGATCAGCTCCGCTGGAATGGGGAAGTTTTGCGGCGGGCCGATCGCCTGGCCGCGGTGGTTGATCCATGTGACTTGCACCCGCATGCCGACCTCCAGTTCGCGCGGCTCATCGTAGCTGTTCTCAACCAGCACCGCTTTGGTGTCTCCGAGAACGCGGCCCTGCAGCGTGCTGTCGGCCGCCTGCGAGCCGACGACCTTATAGGGCGTGCGCAGTTCGATCTGCTTGATGACCGACTCGGTGAGCCGTTCGCCCAAAAACGGCCGGAAACTGTCTGACTGAAACACCGGGACATGGACGGTTTGAACGTCTTGCCGGTACAGTGAATGATTACCTACCTGGTAGCCGGCGCAGCCAAGCAACGCCAGCGAAGCGCCCGCCAGAATGGACGAACAGAAGGCGAGCCATTGGCGTCGGGTAGTATGCATCATCGGCATGTTATCGGCGGAGCGTATCGTCGTCCGTGGTACGATCCGGCTTGTCGGCCACGATGGTCGGCCCCGCCGGCTTATCGGGAAACACGTAGGAGAGCCACTCAAACTTTTCTTCTGGAGCGTCGGGCAGGTTCTGCAGGCTGGCGATGCGTTGCTCGGCTTGCTGCGACATCGGCGTGTGCGGATACTTCTTCAGTACCTGGGCGTAGTAGTAGCGGGCGGCGCGGGCGTGGTCGAGATTCTCATAGTATTGCCCGCGGGCAATATCGCGGGCGGCGTAGGCGACGTCCAATTCCCGGCGATGTTGCAACAGCCGTTGCCGTTCTTCCGGCGCCTGATCGGGAAAGTGCGCCAGCGCCTGGTCGATCCATTCCTTGGCGTCGTCCAGCGGCTTCGGTTCGTAGGTGGGGCCTTGGTAACTGCGCATCTTCGATTGAATGCCCAACTGATAGGCGGTCTTCAGCAGATCGCTTTGCGGATACTCGTCGATTAACAGTCCATAGTAGTAGCCGGCATCGTCGTAGTACTCGCGGACAAAGTACGCATTGCCGGTCGCCAGCAGGCTGTCGTCGGCGAGGGGGCCAGTTGGATCGGTGAGCCGAATGCGGTCGAACGCCCGCAAGCCGTGGCCCAGGGTGTCGTACCGGGGACGTGAACTGTCGGTGAGGTTCGGAGTGGTGAGCCATTTCGGATTCTCCATGTGGAGCTTCACCCAATATTGGCCGATGGCAAACAGCCGAGTTGTGACCTTGTCCAGGTGCCGGGTTCGCTTGTACTTTTCGAGCAGCGTCTCGTAGGTCGTGAAGGCGCCGGGGTACTCATCGGCGAAGAATTGCGATTCGGCTTGCATGAAGATGGCGTCTTCTTCAATGGAAGACTTGGGCAAAGCGCGGCCCGCCGCCTTGTACTTCACCGCGGCGACAGCATAGTCCTTTTCTCGGAAGGCCGCTTCGGCTTCGCGAAAGAAGTCGCGGGCGATCCCTTCGTTCGGCGGCGGATCCTTTTGCCAGGGGAACAGTTTCATCCCTTCATAATCACTTGGCCGGCCCTCGCCGTTGCCTCGAAAGCGATCGACATAGTCTTCCAATCCTCCCGCCCCGATGCCGATCCCTTCGTCCGAATCGTCCGCAGTGCGGCGACGTTGCGGCGGCGGCCCGTTGTTGTCGACCGGCGGCGCGGAAACATTGGCCGCCGGCGGCGGGGCTAGCGGTGCTTGTTCCGGGAGTTTGCGGCCATACGGATCGAAGAAACCTGGCTCGCCGGAGATCTGAAAGCCGCGGCCCGGTACGAACACCGCACGCTGGCGATTTGCTTCCCACCATTGGGCCTGCTCCGGGGTGAGTTGCACGTCGGCCGGCGCGATCGGAGCGGTTTGCGTGGTCGGATCGACCCCCGCGCCGCGATTCGCGCTGGCACGGTTGTTCAGAAAGCTGAAGTCGATCGGAATGCCGCCGTCATCGTCGTTGCTTGGCCCCGTCGTGGCGAAGCGGCTCAGTTCGCGACGCACCTCCATCCGGGCGGCATCGGTCAGAGGACGGCCAGCTTCGTTGAAGAAGCCCGGAGTGCCGGGCACATGGAACCCGCGTCCCTCGATATAGACCGCCCGCTGCCGGTTCTGTTCCCACCAGGCGGCCTGTTCGGGCGATACCCCGTCGACCGGTTGCTGTCCGAGACATTCAAATGGTGCGAATCCGATCGACAGGATCAGTGCGAAACAGCCAAGCAGAAGTGTTTTCATCAAGGACGTCCTTGCCCTGGGAGGATTTAACGGCCGGCGGACGACAAACGCGGCGGGCGCGTTTCTCGCTAATGATAACTACCTTGTCAAGAAGCCCAGGAAGCTCGCAAGCCTTGGTTTCTTGCCCATCAAATGTGCGATGTATTGGTTCAATATCCCGCGTAACTCGCCTCGGTTGACTCGACTAAAATCGTACTGCCGCCAGCCGTTGTCGGCAGCCGCTGCGAACGTTTCCATCGCTTGCACCACGGCCGGGCTGATCGCAACCACATGCCGCCTGCCGCCGCGGCAGGCACCGCACAGCACGCCGCCATCCAACATGCCGAAGTGCATCCCGCGAACCGGTTCCATCTTTTTTCCGCACTCAACGCATTCACGCAGGCTGGGCAAGTGGCCCAACAGCCGCAATAGTGTCAACTCGTAACGTAACAACGTAGCCGCGACCGGCGTCTCGCCCATCAGTTCGACAAGCGTCGAGTCGGCCAGGTCGAACAACTCGCTGTTGGCGTCGTACTCGTCCGTTAATTCCAGCAGCAATTCCGCCACGTAATAGGCGGCGTACAGGTTTTCCAGGCGCCCGCGAGTCACGCGAAACCGGCGTTCGAGCCGGGCTTCGGTGAGCAAGTCGAGCGTGCCCGAAGACTTGCGAAGGAACACTATGCGACAGAGGCACAACAGGTCAAGGGCAGAGTCGAACGGCCCCTTCGGCCGACGCCCTCCTTTAGCCAAACCGCTCACCTTGCCGAACTCGCGAGTATAGAGCGCTACCACGTTGCTCGTTTCGCTGAAGTCGATCACCCGCAAGACAATCGCGGTCGCTTTTTCTGAAGCCATGAGGTGCTAGCAGTAAGGTTCTCGATGGGAGCTTCCGCCGGAGAAACCGGCGACGGGGGCGGTGAGATGCCTCCATTGCGTTGACGCTGGCGGCGAAACCACCAAGTTAGGGCTGGCGGCGA
>JBBDLY010000269.1:4161-4422 GCA_040878585.1 Pirellulales bacterium | reverse complement strand
GGAAGCCCCTCGACCGCCAGATCGATGTCACGGGCATCGTCCGTGTCGCTAGCGCTGCCGCCAAACAATAGAACCCGGCCCACCTCGTACCGTTCGGCAATTTCTTGTATTCGCGATTGATCTCGAACCGTCAACATGCTCTTCGCCTCCTACTTCACCATACGTGAGTCCGCCGCACTGAGCAAGCACTGAATTTCTCCGCTGCGGCTGGAAGCCTCAGCCACGAAAAAGCCGGGCGGTTCCCGATGTCTCGGGGAACCG
>JBBDLY010000269.1:0-4151 GCA_040878585.1 Pirellulales bacterium | reverse complement strand
CCCCCCCCGGCTGAATCTATGAAATCCGCTGGCTGCTGGCGGCGATTAATACATGTCGTAGTCGCCGCCGTGGCCGGCACCGCCGGCCTTCTTGCCGTCTTTCTTGGGCCGTTCAGCAATCAACGCGTCGCTGGTGAGCAATAGCGTCGATACGCTGGCCGCGTTTTGCAGCGCGGTGCGGGTAACCTTGGCCGGGTCGATTACGCCCGCCTTGACCAGGTCTTCGTACTTGTCGGTGGCGGCGTTGTAGCCGTGGTTGCCCTTCGACTCGGCCACCCGTTCGCAAACGATGCCGCCATCTTGGCCGGCGTTGGCGGCGATTGCCGTCAGCGGGGCGCGGCAACTTCGGACCACGATCTGATAGCCGATCTCCTGATCGTGCGACAGGCCGCTGGGCTTCACTTGCGAGCTGGCTCGCAGCAGGGCCACGCCGCCGCCCGGCAGGATGCCTTCCTCGACGGCCGCACGCGTGGCGTGCAAGGCGTCTTCGACGCGGGCCTTCTTTTCCTTCATCTCGCTCTCGGTGGCTGCGCCGACGTTGACCTTGGCCACGCCGCCGGAGAGTTTGGCCAGGCGCTCTTCCAGCTTCTCCTTGTCGTAGTCGCTGGTGCTGTTGTCGATTTCGCGGCGAATCTGCTCGACGCGCGACTTGATGTCGGCCGTCTTGCCGCCGCCTTGAATAATGGTGGTGTTGTCCTTGTCGATGATCACCTTCTTGGCGCGGCCCAGATCGGTGATGCCGAGGCTTTCGAGCTTAATGCCCAAGTCCTCGAACACCGCGGTGCCGCCGGTCAGCACCGAGATATCTTCCATCATCGCCTTGCGACGATCGCCGTAACCGGGAGCCTTCACGGCCGCACAGGTGAACGTGCCGCGGAGCCGGTTGATGACCAGCGTGGCCAGGGCCTCGCCGTCGACGTCCTCGGCGATAATCAGCAGCGGCTTGCTGGCGTTGACCACTTGCTCCAGCAGCGGCACCAGATCCTTGATGTTGCTGATTTTCTTCTCAAATACCAGCACGTAGGCGTCTTCCAAAACGCACTCCATGGTGGTCGGATCGGTCACGAAGTACGGCGACAGGTAGCCGCGATCGAACTGCATGCCCTCGACCCATTCGACCTCGGTCTGCAGGCTCTTGCCTTCGTCGACGGTGATCACGCCGTCCTTGCCGACCTTCTCCATCGCCTCGGCCAGCAGCTTGCCGATTTCCTGGTCGTTGTTCGAGGCGATCGCGCCGACCTGGGCCATTTCGTTGGTGGTCTTGATCGGGATCGACATGCTGTGCAACTTGGCGGTGATGTCCTTGATGGCCGCCTCGATGCCTTGCTTCAGTTGGATCGGGTTGACGCCGGCGACAACCGCCTTGAGGCCCTCGTTGAAGATCGCCTCGGCCAGCACGGTCGCCGTGGTGGTGCCGTCGCCCGCCACGTCGCTGGTCTTGCTGGCGACTTCGCGAACCATCTGGGCGCCCATGTTTTCGTAGGGGTCTTCCAGGTCGATTTCCTTGGCGACGGTGACGCCGTCCTTGGTGACCGTGGGCGAGCCGAAGCTCTTCTGCAAAATCACGTTGCGGCCCTTGGGACCGAGAGTAACCTTGACGGCCTTGGCCAGCTTGGAAACGCCGCGGCGCATCGCGTCGCGGGCTTCCTGATCGAATGCAATCATCTTCGACATGCGAGATGTCTCCTATGTTATGACAGTTGTGTTTCCATGAAACCCTTCTCCCCCTCGGGGGAGAAGACGTCCGCGCGAGCGGACAGATGAAGGGGCGAACGGCCAGCCGACGCCCCCGTCGTAAAAAACGCTTATTCGATTACGGCGAGGATGTCGTCTTCGCGCATCAGCAGCAGTTCGACGTCTTCGACCTTAAAGGTCTCACCGGCGTAGCTGGTGAACAGCACGCGGTCGCCCACCTTCACCTGCATTTCGCTCCGGTTGCCGTCGTCCAGCAGGCGGCCTTCGCCGACGCTGACCACGGTGCCCCGGGCGGGCTTGTCCTTGGCGCTGTCGGGCAGCACGATGCCGCCGGCGGTGCGATCTTCCGAAGCTTCGCGTTCGACCACCACGCGGTCTCCCAGCGGTTGCAGCTTCTGGCCTGTTTTCTTTTTGGTCTTGGTCTTGGTAGCGGTTGCCATCGATTCCTCCGAGTTACCTGTTCTTCCAGCGAGTTGGATATGTGAAACGCCGCCGTCGCCGAGAGCTTGAATTTGGCCCGTTCCGGCACGGACGGCCTGACTGCCAAAAATGCGTACATTCAGCGCGTCGGCCTGATGTTGAACGCAAGCGGCGCGCCAAACCGAGAAAAGTGCTGTAAGGCATTGTTGGCCAGCAAGTTGCGCCAGACGGCCCGAGATTGCAAGACTGCCATCCCTGGCGTGGCGAACCAAACAGGGGCGGAACGGTCGCCGGGAACTGCCAGTTTGGCAGGCTCAAGGGGAGTGCTGGAATTGTACGAATGTATCCGATAGAATAGCTTACAGTATGTAGAAGGCGTTTATGGTGCTTTGCTTTGATTCAAGGGTTAGCTCCAATGCATGGATATCAAGACCCCAAGCTCTCACCGATTGAAACATGAGCAAGACTAAGACGGCGAACGAACCAGTGTCGACGCGAATCTTGAGCGGCCTTAAGAGCTTTGCCGAGACACTCGAAAACAATGAACCCATCTCGGAAAAGTTTAACTGCCGCAACGTCATGCTCGACCTACAGCCCCCCGAGTTCGGGCCAGAGCATGTCAAGGCAACACGGGAGTTGCTCGGTGCCAGCCAGGGAATCTTTGCCCAATTCATTGGCGTCAAGGTGAGCGCCTTGCAAAAGTGGGAGCAAGGGCGTCAGGAGCCAGGCGCGATCGCTTGTCGGTTCTTGGATGAAATTGAGAGAAATCCCACGTATTGGCGAAAGCGGCTGAAGGATTCGATCAAGTTAAAAGAAGCGTGCTGAGCGATGGTCGCCATGAATAATCCGCTCTAGCATGCTGCGAATTCGGATAGCGAGTCCATGCGGTCAAGGCGTCGCCACACCTGCCAGACGGCAGGTTTCATCCCAGTCGCAGAGGCCGGCCGTGGCGCCCAGGCCGGTCACACAGCAGGCGCCGGTCGCGGCGGCGATGCGGCCGGCTTGTTCGACGCTCAGTCCCTTGAGCAGTCCCGCAATCAAGCCGCCATAAAAACTGTCTCCTGCGCCGGTCGTGTCGACCACGTCGCCCGGCGGGGTGACCGCCTCGATACGAATATACTCGCCGGCGGCGGCGCTCAACAGCGCGCCTTCGCTGCCAAGCTTCACGCCCAGCACTCCGGGCGCGCCGCATTCGCGGAACCGCTCGATAATTTTACGCGGATCCTCCTCGCCGGTTTGATTGCGTGCTTCGGCGAAACTCGGCACGTAGACATCCAGGTGCGGCAGGCAGTCGGCCAGCGGATGCATGGTGCCTCCTTCGCTGGCGGCGTCGATGGCGGTCTGGCAACCGGTGGCGCGGATCATCCGCAGCACCTCGGGCAGTTCGGCTTCCATGCTGGGCATCAGCGAATAATAGCCCAACAGCGTGCTGCGGCTGGCGGCGAACAGGTCGAGGTGTTTCTCGAAATGCGCCCGGTCGAGCTTCTTGGGCGAGCCGACGCAGTGCAGGAAGGTCCGTTCGCCGCTGGGGTCGATCAACGCGCAGGTCACACTGGTCGAACCGCCGGGATAGGCTTCCAAATGGTCGACATTCAGCCCCGCCTGACGGAGCTTTTCTTTGAGCAGCGAAGCGAAGTCGTCTTCGCCCACATAGCTAAAAGCCGCCACCGACAGCCCCAGCCGGGTCATGGCGATGCCGCTATTGGAGACAATGCCGCCGGTGGCGACCTCGATCGGTTCGACCTGCAACAGACGTCCCCCGCCGATGGGTTTGTCTAATTCCACCGGCCGCACAAGGAAATCGACCACGCACGATCCGCACACCACGCAATCAAACTTTTTTGTCATCCGCCGCTGCTCCTGGTATCCGTTGATAAATCGCGCAAGTTGCAGTTTATCGCAACCGACTTGAGAAACCAACGACAAAGTCGTTGCAACCGTTAAAACCGAACCAGGAGGCCCGAGGCTGTGAAAAAATCGGCATCGAACATCAGCCGGAAGGCGCTAGCCTCCGGTTGGCGCCGCAAAACCGGCCG
>JBBDLY010000268.1:0-4435 GCA_040878585.1 Pirellulales bacterium | reverse complement strand
GGCTTTATAAGTCGGGCTGACTGGATTCGAACCAGCGACCTCTTGACCCCCAGTCAAGCGCGCTACCAGACTACGCCACAGCCCGTGGTTGTTGTGGGCCACTGTACCGGCCTTATTGAATTATTGCATATGCACGGCTTTTCTTCAACGCCACCCGATCATGCGGATTCCGCCAGATAGCTTTCGCACTGAGAGGCATTCGCTGGTGGGACGCAATCGGTTCTGTTTGCAGTATGATTAAGGTCCGCATACGCCACTCAATTGCCCGTTTGAAGCAGCTTAACATAGGAAACGCACCGTGGAGATCTCGTTTGCTGATCGGCTGGCTGCCGCAGTCCGGAAGAAACAAACCGCCGCGCTGGTCGGCATCGATCCCCGTTGGGAGCAGTTGCCTGCGGTGTTGCGCGACAAGCACGGCGGGGAGCAAGCGTCGTTCCATCAGCAGGCGAGCGCCTATGGAGAGTTTAGCCGGGCGATCATCGACGTTGTCGCGCCGCTGGTGGCGGCTGTCAAACCGCAAGCCGCCTTCTTCGAGCAGTTGGGGCCATACGGAATGCAGGCTCTGCATGACGTGATTCAATACGCTCGCCAGCAGGAATTATTGGTTGTCCTGGACGGCAAGCGGAACGATATCGGCTCTACCGCGACTGCCTATGCCGAGGCGTACTTGCGGCGCGACAGTCGCGCCGCTTGGGGCGCCGACGCCTTGACGGTTAGCCCTTACCTGGGGCGAGACAGCATCGAGCCGTTCGTCAAGGTCTGCAACGAACAGGCCGCGGGCATCTTCGTGCTGGTCAAAACGTCCAATCCAGGGGGTGGCATGCTTCAGGATTTGATTTGCGACGGCCGACCGCTTTATGACTCCGTGGCGACGTTTGTGGAGGAATTGGCCAGCGAAACCTGCGGCGACTGCGGATTGGGCGATGTCGGGGCGGTCGTGGGGGCTACCTATCCCGAGCAGCTTGCCGAATTGCGGGCGACGATGCCGCACGCCTGGATTCTCATTCCCGGCTACGGCGCCCAAGGCGGCGGCGCCGCGGACGTGGCGGCCGGCTTTCACCGCAACGGGCTAGGGGCGCTCGTGAATAGTTCACGTGGAATCATCTTCGCCCATCTCAACGAACGGTTTGCCGCTGCATGCAACGGCGACTGGCAGAGGGCGGTAGAACTTGCCACGGTGGACATGATCGATCAATTGCGGGCCGCGGCGCCAGTCGCGCGGCTCAGCGAGAACGAGTAATCGTTCTGCTAGTTGAGGAAAGCTGCTCGATGAGCCAGTCGCCGGAAAAGAAACGCGTTCACCCCAGTATCAAGTGGATCGTCGTCGCGGCACTGCTCGTGGCCCTAACGGGCGGATACTTGGTCTACGGCAACGAAATTGGCAACTTTTGGCGGTCGTTGGCCGAGCGAGAGCAACAGCTTCTCGAATTTCAAGCGGCGCGGCCGGCACTCACGTTGGTAGCCGCCTTTTTGGTTTATACAGCAGTAACCGGGGCTTCGTTGCCGGGAGCCACCATCATGACGCTCATGCTGGGCTGGTTTCTTGCCCGCGTCTATGGGCCGGTGGGAGGGGTAACCGTCGGCGTACTGATGATTAGTTTTGCTTCGACGAGTGGTGCGACAATCGCCTTTCTGATCAGCCGCTATTTGTTTCGCGATTGGCTGCAACAGAAGTATGGCGAGCGCCTGGCCAAGTTCAACCAAGCCCTGCGGCGCGAGGGAGCGTTCTATTTGTTCACGCTGCGGCTATTGCCGGCGGTGCCCTTTTTCTTGATCAACGTGGTGATGGGTCTCACGCCGATCCGCGTCCGCACGTTCTGGTGGGTCAGCCAGTTGGGCATGCTGCCCGGTACGACGCTGTACGTGTGGGTTGGCACGACGCTGCCAGGGTTGCAGGAAATTGTTGAGAGCGGCTATCGACCAAACGTCACGACCATCGTGGCGTTTATCTCGCTGGGCGTCTTTCCACTGGTGGTGAAAAAAGGCATGGAGAAGATTCGCGCCCGGTCGGTCGAGCACGCAGAGGAATAAGCCGCATCGGCCTAACCTTCATCCGAACCGAAGCTGGCAAATATCTCTGCCACGGGGCAGGAGAATTCCGGTAGGACACGGCTTGAGTCAAGCAGATCGTCATGCGTGAAAATCTGGATGTCGGTTGTCGAGCGATAAATGGTCACCGTGCGTAGCTTGGGATCGACGGACCAGACTTCCTGGCAACCGGCGTCGAGCCATTGTTCGATTTTCTGATTCACATAACCGGTGGTATCACTCGGCGACAAGACTTCGACCGCCAGATCGGGCGCTCCGGGCCAGTACGCCTCTTTCGGTCGTGTCTTCGGCAGATTGTCTCGTGCGATGAATGCCACGTCCGGCGCACGGACGGTGTCCGGATCGCGAGCGAGCATGAATCCGGTTTCCGCACCAAACACCAATCCCAGCTTGTGTTGGCGTACGTACGAACCGAGAATGGAATGGGCGATCCCAATAATCATTCCGTGGACCCAATTGCCAGGTGACATCACTAGCAATTCTCCCGCAATCAGTTCATAGCGTTGCTCGCCGCTGGGCAAAGCGAGGAGCTGTTCCGCGGTGAAGGGAGTCGTCGTGCTCATGCCTCAATTATACCTTCGACGGCCCTTCAGGAAATCGCCTAACCTTCATCCCCGGCGCGCAGCCACGGCGTGAGGGTCGGCTCGTACCCGCAAATCTCTTCCGGCTGGAAGTACAGCGCGATCTCACGCGAGGCCGCTTCAGGCCCGTCGGAGGCGTGGATCAGGTTCATCTGCCGGCTGCTGCTGTAGTCGCCACGAATGGTGCCGGCGGCGGCCTTCAGCCCGCTGGTAGCGCCGAGCATCTCGCGGACCACGCGAATCACTTCCAAACCTTCCAGCACCGCGGCCACCACGGGTGCCCCAGTGATGAATGCCTCCAGGCCCGGATAGAACGGCTTGGCGACGTGCTCGGCGTAATGCTGTTTCGACAACTCAGGTGTGACCTGCATCATCTTCATGGCGATCACATTGAGGCCCTTGTCCTCGAAGCGAGCTAGAATCCGCCCCACAAGGCGGCGCTGTACACAGTCGGGCTTGAACAGAATGAGCGTACGTTCCATGTTCCTCTGGCTCCGTTATGTTCCACGTATCGGTCGGCGAGACCGAATTGTAGAACAAACGCAACGGGCGGAAAAGTCGCCTCGCGGCGGGTCGATTGTGTTTGCTCGCCCCGCGGCGAATGCCGTGGCTCGTAGCGGCGCGGTCCATCCTTAGTCGCAGGACAACGCGACCTCGACGCCCGCCTACTTGGCCTTGGCGAGCACTTGCGCCAATTCATAGAGATCCATCTGCAGCGCCTCTTGAAAAGTAGTGCGGTCCGCGGCGCGCTTCGCGCTGTAATTGCAACGTCGGTTGGGGCTTGGGCAAACTACTGCGTTGAACTGCGGGACCATAAGGCGGGGCAACGTGCGGCGCTGGCAGAAATGGCGTTGCCGGCAACGGGTCGCCCCAATAGGCTTGTTCTGGAGGGCAGTCCCGACCGCATGGCAATGGCTTTGGGGCGTGGTAACCGGCGCCCTTATGCACGCCGAAATGCCGCGCCCAGGCGGTAAGTAAATCGTGACCGCCGGCGTCGGCGGGGGCTGTCGCACTGAACGACAGCAGCAGCATGATTATCGCAATTCGCATGGGGGAGGACTTTCAAGGAACAAGGCGAGACAACAGGCGTCTTCCCTATCATCGAAAGTACCAGCTTCCCAACTTGCATATGAAATCGCGGCCAAGCAACCGATTTTGCGATCGTGCTGCGCTTTGTACCGAGTCTGATGCTTGTGACGGGGGCCGTGCGACCGGCAGGTCAGTTGAACGCCACCATCAGGACGAATGGGACAACCCCAACACCGAGACCGCACAGACCGCCGGTGACGGCGTACATCACCCCATCGGCAGAAACAAGCCGGCCAGTGCGGTGTGAATCATCACGAATGTTTATACGTGGAACGAAACCTGTTGGATGAACGATTGCCTTGCGGAATGTACGGTTGCCCACGGGAAATGTTTTATTTGGTACTGAATCTCAATGGCGTACGACATGGGGTGGGCGATGAAACCCCAGCCTATTTGCGAAGTCCTTCGAGCAATTCCCAGCGTGCGTAGGCGTCGGCCAGTTCGGCTTCCAGAACTTGCTGGCGATCTGTGACGGCGGCGATGGCTGGCTTGTCTTGGCGATAAAAGTCGGGCTCGCTCATGCGATCGGTAAGCTCCGCCTGTTGCTGTTCCAGGTGTTCGATCTTCGCCGGCAGCGCCGCGAGTTCCTGTTTCTCTTTGTAGGAAAGTTTCCGAGGTTGGTCGGTTGTCGCAATGTCTGGTTTGCTTGGCTTCGACTTAACCACCGGAGAGGCCGTCCGGCTGGTGGATCCCTGCGACCGCTGTCGAAGCCAGTC
>JBBDLY010000267.1:0-4457 GCA_040878585.1 Pirellulales bacterium | reverse complement strand
GGCGGCGTGCCGGTGGAGATGACGTCGCCCGCTTCGAGCGTCATGAACTGCGAAATGTAGTGGACCAGATAGAACGGATCGAAAATCATCGTGTTGGTGTTGCCGGTCTGACGCCGCTGGCCGTTAATATCCAGCCGCATCGCCAGATTGTTCACATCGGCGATTTCATCCTTGGTGGCCAGGAACGGCCCCAACGGATTGAAGGTGTCGCACGACTTGCCCTTGACCCATTGGCCGCCGCGCTCCAGTTGGAATTCGCGCTCCGAGACGTCGTGCGAAATGCAATAGCCGGCAATGTAGTCGGCCGATTGAGAGACGTCGTCGAGATAGCGGGCGTCGCGGCCGATCACGATCGCCAGTTCCACCTCCCAATCGGTCTTGGTGCTACGACGCGGGATCAACACGTTGTCGTAGGGGCCAACCACGGTGTTCGCACCTTTGAAGAACAGGATTGGCTCCGTGGGTGGATCGACCCCCGACTCTTTGGCATGGTCGGCGTAGTTCAGCCCGACGCAGACCACCTTGCCCGGTCGGGCGACGCAGCTTGCCCAGCGGACCGCATCGTCGACGATGGGGAACGCCTCAACGTCGCCGTCTTCCGGAAGCCTAGAGAAGCCACCCTCCTCAAAGAAGCTGTGATTCCAATCTCGAAAGGCCGCCGAACAGTCGCGGCGGCGGCCCTCGCCGTCGAGAAGTCCCGGTCGTTCGCTGCCGCGCTCGCCAAAACGGATCAATTTCATTGCTGCTTCGCCTTTGTAGTTCAATTCTGCCTGTCGGACTGGTACCATGCAGCGCAGGGGGCCGCATGACAAATTGAAAGGTACGCCGCTGACAATCACAACCCCTGGTGGAGATTGAAACGATGGAAATTGCCATCTTGTCCGATAGACAGCAAATGGGCCGGCAGGCGGCGGCGGCGGGTGCCGGCGCCATTCGCGCGGCGCTCGCCGCCCGCGGCGCTGCCAACATCATCGTGGCCACCGGCGCCTCGCAATTCGAGATGCTCGCCGCGCTGGTTGCCGAACCGGACGTCGATTGGAGCCAAGTGACCGGCTTTCACCTTGATGAATACATCGGCATTCCGATCACGCACCCGGCCTCGTTCCGCAAATATCTCAAGGAACGATTCGTCGACCAAGCGCCGTTGGCGGCCTTCCATTATCTGAACACCGACCAGGATCCCGCCGCCGAATGCCGCCGGGTGGGCGCCGTCCTGCAAGCGCATCCGATCGACGTGGCGTTTGTCGGCATTGGTGAGAATGGGCATCTGGCGTTTAACGATCCGCCGGCGGACTTCGAAACGGAAGAGCCGTACATCATCGTCGAATTGGACGATGCCTGCCGTCGGCAGCAACTGGGCGAAGGCTGGTTCGCCACGCTCGACGAGGTGCCGCAGCGGGCAGTGAGTATGTCGGTCAAACAGATTCTCCAGAGCAAGCAGATCATCTGCACGGTGCCCGACGCCCGCAAGGCGGTCGCCGTGCGCGACGCGGTGGGCAACTCGGTGACGCCGCATGTGCCGGCCTCGATCTTGCAGACGCATCCCCACGTCATGTTGTATCTGGACGAAGCGTCCGCCAGCCTGCTGCCGAATGAGATCCGATGAGCATCCCGCCCGCGATCGATTTGCAAGTGAACGGTTACGCCGGCGTCGATTTCAACGCCGACGGGCTGACCGAGGCGGCTTTTGCTGAGGCCTGTGCCTTGATGAAGGCGCACGGCGTGGCCAAGTTTCTACCGACGGTGATCACCGCCGAAACGGACGCCATGTGCCGCCGACTGGCCGCCTTGCGGGACTTGAGCGATAGCTTGCCGATTGCTCGGCAAATGGTCGCGGGCATTCACATCGAGGGGCCGTTCCTCAACGAGCAAGCCGGCTATGTCGGCGCCCATCCAGTCGCCGCCGTCCAACCGGCCAACGTCGCGGTCATGCAACGGCTGCTGGAAGCCGCCGGGCCGCTTGCCCGCATTGTTACGCTGGCCCCGGAACGCGATCCAGATTTCGCCGTCACGCGTTTTCTCCACGAGCGGGGCGTTATCGTCGCGGCGGGCCATTGCGATCCGTCGCTGTCGGAACTCAACGCCGCAATCGACGCGGGGCTGAGCATGTTCACGCATCTGGGCAACGGTTGTCCGATGCAGATGCATCGCCACGACAACATTGTGCAGCGGGTGTTGAGCCTCGACCGGCCCCTGTGGATCGGCTTCATCGCCGACGGCGCGCACGTGCCGCTGTTCGCACTGAAGAACTACCTGCGGTGCGCCGGCATCAAGCGGTGCTTCGTGGTGACCGACGCCATCAGCGCCGCCGGACTCGGCCCCGGCAGCTACACCTTGGGTGACCAGCAAGTAGAGATTGGCGAAGACCTGATCCCCTGGGCGGCGGATCGCAGCCACTTTATCGGCTCGGCCACAACGATGTCGCGAATGATCGCCAACCTCCGGCACGGCTTGGGGCTGGACGACGAGCAAATCGCCATGCTGGTAAGTGAGAACCCAGCGATGGCGCTCAGTAGGTCAGGCATTCCTGCCTGACCTACTTTGCGTAGTCCTGATACGCTTCTTCGATCTTCGCTTCCTCGGTCGTGCCGGGATGGAACAGGAACCGATAGCGGAACGTCAAGCTTTCGCCCGCGGGAATGGTGTAGTCTCCCTTCTCACCGAGACTGCGATCGAAGTCGTGCATGCCGAACGGATTGGCCGCCACCAGGCCGTAGTTGCGGGCGTGCCACCAGGTGGGATGCCGCAGATTCTTGGGATGGTCGAAGATCGCGATGCCGACCGTCTTGCCATCGATCTGGCCGTGGTAATCGACCCACTTGGCGCGCTTGCCCCACATTGCGTTGCCCTCGACCCCTTCGCTGTTGACGGCCTGGCCCGAAACATCCTTGACGCCGCGTCCCGGATCGGCGCTGAGCCGCAGTTCGGGCCGTGTGCGAATGCCCATCGTGCCCTCCTTGGTGTCGCCGAGTACCACGTCGCCATGCGAGGCGTGGATGGTGACTTCCCAATCGATCACGCGGCCGGCAGGGGTCTCGGCGAATTCCAGCACGCGACTGTCGGTGCAAACCACTTTGCCGTCCTTGCCGCGCCACTCGTTGTTGGTTTTGATGCGGCCCACTTCGCCGCTGGCGGCCTCGACCACCTCGGTCTGCACGATCTTGCCACGATTCAACCAGAAGTCCTCGCCGTTCACCTTGCCGTGCGTGAACCACATCGATTCGTGGTGCGGATGGTCGTTCGCTTCGCCGTCGCGCTTCTCGAAGGGAAAACTGCGGGTCATGGGCGTCTGGCCCGGCCCGTAGATCGGATAGAGCACCGGCTTATTGTGGCCTTGGTAGATGTATTGGGTAAACGGCTTGCCGTCGATCTCGATGCTGATCTTTCCGTCGGAATCGGTGACCTTCACGGGGCCGTCGGCGGCAAGGATTACATCCGGGCCCTGCAAGAGCATGGCGAGGGCGGCAAATATCAATGCGGAGCTTATCTTGCGGTAAATCATGGCGGCAATTCTGGGTGGAGAGGAAAGAGATGCCAACCGGCCGCCAGCGCGGTCCGGCTGATGTATAAAAACGCGAGCACGGCGTCGATCCGCCGCGCCCTCAGACGGTATCCAAGCGGCGCTCAGCCGACCGTCGGCACAACGAACGGCTTGCGCCCCTCGCGTTTGACATATTGGTTGGCGTTGTTGTTGTTGGTCGCCACTTCCTTGTCGACGTCGAACTCGACCCAGGGGCCAAGCGTCAGCGTGCTGCTGTCGATGTCGACTTCGTTCGCCCGCAAATGGTTCGCCATACGATCGAACGACTCGGCCAGCAAGTCGCTGCTTCTGACAGTGCTGGCGATTTCATCCGCGGTGGCCGGACCGCCGACCATGTGCGAAATGTTGCCGGTATGGCACAACGCACTGGAGATGTGGCCTTCCAAGATGTCGGCGTTCAGATCGCTCCGTTTACGCGACTTCACAGCCTTGAGGAAATTGGCATAGTGGTCGCCGCCGCCGTTCCACGATTGCAACTTCTTGCCGTCGTTATCGAAGGCGGTAGCCTGTGTGTACGACGGAATCACAACGTAGCCGTTCTCGCATTGCACGATCACGCCGATCTGCGAACCGCGGTAGTTGTCCATCGAGCCGCCCCAGTTCTTTTGGGCTTTTTTGCTCTTGGGCAGGCCGCGAGTCTCGAAAATTAGCGGAGCGCTCTCGTAGTCGTGATAGACGATCTGCGTATTGGCCGTATTGCCGGCGTCGTCGTAACCAACGCGTCCGCCGATGCTGATTGTCCGCGGGGCGATTTTCGCCTCGCCCAAAAACCAGCGGGCGATGTCCATCTGGTGGATGCCCTGGTTGCCCATGTCGCCGGCGCCGGTGTTGTAGTCCCAATGCCAGTCGTAGTGTAGCTTGGGTCGATAGAGATCGACCTTGTCGGCCGGACCGCACCACAGGTCGTAGTCGACCG
>JBBDLY010000266.1:0-4459 GCA_040878585.1 Pirellulales bacterium | reverse complement strand
CGCAACTGATCTCGGTTGTTCGTCGATTACTGACCCCTGAAACCTGACCCCTGAAACCTGAAACCTACCCCCTGGCCACGGTGGCCACTACGGTGTCGTCTGCTTTTTCGGGGACTTTCTCCAGGATGTCGAGCAGCACCTGATCGGTGGTGACCCCTTCGGCCTGGGCCTCGAAGTTGAGGATCACGCGGTGTCGCATCGCCGGCAGGAACACGCGGCGGACGTCCTCGAAACTCACATTGTAGCGCCCCTCGAGCAACGCCCGCACCTTGCTGGCTAAGGCCAGTGTCTGGGCGCCGCGGGGGCTGCTCCCCCAGCGGAGAAACTGATTCGTCTGCGGTACGGCGAACTCGCCTTCAGGATGCGTCGCCAGCGTCAGCCGCACGGCATAGTCCTGCACGTGGTCGGCCAGGATCACCTCGCGGACCAGACGTTGCCACTCAAGTATCTCCACGCCGTCCATCACCTTCACCGGCTCGATGTGCTCGCCGCGGGTGGTGCGGTGGATGATCGTCGCCAACTCCTGCCGACCGCTGGGCTGAACGAGCAACTTAAACAGGAACCGATCAAGCTGCGCTTCCGGCAACGGGTAGGTGCCTTCCTGCTCGATCGGGTTCTGCGTGGCCATCACGAAGAACGGCCGCTGCAGCGTGTAGACATGGCCGGCGATGCTGACCGAACCTTCCTGCATGGCCTCCAACAAGGCGGATTGCGTCTTCGGCGTGGCGCGATTGATTTCATCGGCCAGGCAGATCTGCGTGAAGATCGGCCCTTGCTGGAACTCGAAATGCCGATGCCCATGCTCGTCTTCCATCACCATGTTGGTGCCCAGGATGTCGGCCGGCATCAGGTCGGGGGTGAACTGGATGCGAGAGAAATCGAGATCGAGCGCCTTGGCCAGCGAGCGGACCAGCAACGTCTTGCCCAGCCCCGGTACGCCTTCCAGCAGACAATGCCCCCCGACGAACAAGCAGGTCAGGATGCCGTGCAGGGTGTCTTCGTGCCCCACGATCACTCGGGCAAGCTGCTCGCGGACGGCGTTGTAGCGCTCGGCGAACTTCTCCGCCCGCTGTTCCATGGTTTCGCCAAGACTCATTGATACCTCGATGCTGATGGTGGATGCCGCAGAACAATGGCGCAACCGCCGTGCGGCGGCTCTTCCCCTATTATGACGTTACGGGCCTTTTCGGGCAGGCTATACCGGGCAGCCGGGATCGATCGTGGCCGACGCCCCCCATCCGGCCACCTCGGCAGATTCCTGCACCAAGCGGCCGCCCACCGGGGTGGCCGCTTGACCACTCGCCCTAAAGTAATTTATCGTAACAGATTACGACCGCAATGCGAATGTAATCGCAGCCAAATCGCCCCCTTCTCGTCGCGGGGATCTCGCCAGTTGCTCGCCGGACTGCTTTCGGCCGGCCCGGTGAGAATCACGCGTGCAGGCGGATGAAACCTCGCGCGAAATCTGAAACAATGACTCTGGTAACCGTTCCGTTGCTCGATCGTTGCGAGGCCCGAACGTGACCGCCAGACGCGAAGGAACCCGCGCATGCCGCCATTGGTGATCGACATCCGTAGTGCGGAAGATTCACGCGACGTCGTGCATCGCGCCGTGCAAGCCTTGGCCGAAGGCAAATTGGTGGCCCTGCCGACCGAGACGGTCTACGGCGTGGCGGCCAGCGCCGTCAACGAATCGGCCATGAAGAAACTCGTGGAAGCCAAGAGCCGACAGCCGAGCCAGCCCTTCACGTTGGCGGTTAAGAGCTGTGACGAGGCGCTCGATTACGTCCCCGACATGGAAGTCGTCGCCCGCCGACTGGCGCGGCGCTGCTGGCCCGGTCCGCTGACGCTAGTGCTGGACGATAAGCATCCCGACAGCCTGTTACGGCAATTGCCGCCGACGGCCCGGCGGGCGATCGTCCCCGATACGACCATCGGGCTGCGGGTGCCCGCCCATGGCGCCACGCTGGACGTCATGCGGATGATGACCGGCCCGCTGGCCTTGACCAGCGCCAACCGCGCGGGTGAACCAGACACCGTAACCGCCCAGCAGGTGGTGGAAGCGCTGGGAGACGAACTGGCACTGGTACTGGACGACGGACCATGCCGCTTCGGGCAGCCGTCGAGCGTAGTCCGCGTGCGGGATCGTCAGTTGCAGATTCTCCGACCGGGCGTCATTTCGGCCGCGAACCTCACGCGGCTGTCCAACTTTCTACTATTATTCGTCTGCACCGGCAACACCTGCCGCTCGCCGATGGCTGAAGGTCTGGCGAAGACCCTGATCGCGAAGCGGCTTGGCTGCGCTGCGGCGGAAATCGATCAGCACGGGGTGATGGTCGCCTCGGCCGGCATCGCGGCGATGGTCGGCGGACGCGCCAGCGCCGAATCGGTGCAAGTGATGACGCAACTCGGCATCGATGTGTCGGGCCACGAAAGCCAGCCGCTCACCGAACAACTGGTGCGGCACGCCGATCTGATTCTGACCATGACTCGCTCGCATCGGCAGGCGATCGTCACCCAATGGCCCGACGCCGCCGAACGTGTGGACATTCTCTGCCTTGACGGCCAGGACGTGTCGGACCCGATCGGCGGACCGTTGGAACTTTACGAACAGGCGGCGCGGCAGATCCAACAGCAACTTGAAAAACGAATCGAACAACTCGAACTCTAGGCGACAGCCTGGGGCCGACAGCCGCACTCGAGGCGGCTCGGTAAAGCGGAGAACCCAACGACCATGCAGATTGCAATTGGAAGCGACCATCGAGGTTATCAGCTCAAGGAAAAGCTGATCGAACGGTTGAAACAACTCAAGCACGTCGTCGACGACGAAGGCGCTTGCGACACCGAAAGCGTCGACTATCCCGATATCGCCGCGGTCGTCGCCAGGAAGGTCAGCCGCGGCGAAGCCGAGCGGGGCATCCTGATTTGCGGAACGGGCATCGGCATGGCAATCGCCGCCAACAAATTCACCGGCGTGCGGGCTGCGCCGATCAACGACGACCTATCGGCCGAATTGAGCCGCCGCCACAATGACCTCAACGTGCTCTGCCTCAGCGGAGACATGGTGGGAGACGCGCTGATGGAACGCATCCTCGACATTTGGCTCACCACCGAGTTCGAAGGAGGCCGCCACGGACGCCGCGTGCAAAAAATCGCGGAACTCGAAACGGACTAGTCGGTTGGCGAAGTTTTCCGATTACGCGGGATATGACGGCCAAGTTTTACGCCCGTAACGATCGTTCTCTGGAAATTTTTCGAGTTTTCCTCAAGTCGCGGCTCCACGTATTGCGAGCCGGCGGCGGCCTGTTAAAGTCAAGGTTTAGAGCTTCGCGCGCGCTCCCGCCAGCGGGACGAGCGGATCCATACGCTCTCGTGTCCGAAGCGACCCGAGCGTTCACCAACGGAATGCCACTGATGAGCGATCTACCCCGACAAGCCGGCAGCGACGTCGAGCACCTACTGCGCAACGCCCAACTGCGCGACGAATTGGAACCTTACTTCGACGAAGCGATCACGCGGGTCGACGTCCAGCGGCTTTCCACGCCGATGGAGAACAAGTTCTTGCAGTCGATGCTCGACTGGGAACGCGCCCCGGTATTGCCGATTGCACAATGGTTCGATCCGCCGCTGCAGGTGCCGCCGCCGGAGTCGTACGCCCGCGACGAAAACGGCGAGTTGGCGTTGCACGAAAAATTATGGGAGACGATCCACGAGTTGTTTTCGCAGCGGATCACGCTCGACTTCACCGACCACCTCAGCGACCGGCAGCTCTACACCTTGATCTATCGCGACATCCTGCCGGCTCAAGAGAAGCGAGTGCCGGCCGCCGAGAGCTATCTTCACTGGGACTGCGCCGACGTGGGCGACGATTCCGAAATTTGGCTGACCTACTACGCCAGCGAGGAAGACCGCCAAAGCTGGTACGAAGAGACCGGCGAAGCACTGCCCGAGGCGCAAACGCCCCCCTACACCCGCAAAATGCCGCAGCAGCCGCTGTAACGTTTCGTTAACTGTGTTCTTACACTGCTTTCTGCGGTATACTTGC
Source organism: Pirellulales bacterium (assembly GCA_040878585.1). GTDB lineage: Bacteria > Planctomycetota > Planctomycetia > Pirellulales > UBA7805 > JBBDLY01. Next base: position 414 of record JBBDLY010000266.1, on the reverse strand, counting down.
AGTGCGGGGAACAAAATGAAACCCAGGGTTCGCCAACCATGTCCACGGTAAGCGTTGCTGAACAAATGTTGCAGCCGGCCACCGACTGCCTGACGCCGGAAGTGGCCCAGCGGATTGTCTCGGCGCGTCTCGGCGCCGCAACCCAAGCTCGTATAGACGAGCTAGCGACGAAAGCCAATCAAGGCGCTCTCTCGGAGGAAGAGCGAGACGAGTACGCGCAGTTCGTCGAGTACATCGATCTGCTAGGCGTCATCAAGGCCAAGGCGCGTCGGATGCTTCGCCAGGCAGATAACTGATGGATGCCGCGCTGCGCCTTGCCGTCCGCGAGCGGGCGAAAGATCGATGTGAGTACTTGATAGTGCTTAGCATCGTGCGGTAATTTAGTGTCGGTGGTTTGAGTCGATTTGGTTAGAA
>JBBDLY010000265.1:0-4473 GCA_040878585.1 Pirellulales bacterium | reverse complement strand
AGTTCATCCAGGAATGCAAAGGCAACTGGGAGCGGGTTCGCGTGTTCGACAGCGTAGTGGCGTGAGCGGCGAAAACCAGCACGACGTGTCAGTTTTGAGATTACGCTACTCGGACTGCTCCCCTATTGGCAAACGGGAGTGCGCAACCTCAAAACGCGCCAGCGAGTGCATCGGCGGAGGTGCATGCTTATCGTTCCCAAACTGTTCCGGCGACGGTATGCCTGCTCGCTCGCGATGCACTTGCTCGCGCTGCGTGCTGGTATTGGGGATGGTCGCGCTGCATGCGGGTCGATCTTCGTCAGCCCCATCCTTACCGTGGCATCGACGCGGCGAGGTAGTCGATTACCTCGCGGGCGACGTCCAGTCTCAGCGTGCCGGCCAGCGCGCGCCAGCCTGGCACGGCGTTGACTTCCAATACGTGCAGCCGCCCGTCGCGATTGGGCAGTAGGTCGACGCCGGCGATTTCCGCTCCCACCGCCCGGGCGGCTCGGCGGGCGAGGGCCGCCAGTTCGGCGGTCACCTCCAGCGGCTCGCAGCGCGCGCCCCGGCTGGCGTTGGTCCGCCAATCGTTGGGATTGGCGCGACGCATGCCGAACGCCTTGTCGCCGACGACCAGCACCCGCAGGTCGAAGCCCGGATGGTCAATAAACTGCTGCCAGTAAATCACCGCTTGCTGCTGCTCGAGCATCCTGGCGGCCCGGTAGGCGGCGTCGGGGTCGTTTAGCCGAAAGATGCCGCGTCCCTCGCTGCCGAACAGCGGTTTGCAAACGACGTCGCCACCGAGTCGCTCGAACGCTTCCATCGCCGCGGCGGCCGTTTGGCAGGCGACAGTCGACGGGGTCGGCAGTCCGGCGGCGGCCAACAGCGAGGTGGAAAGATACTTGTCGACCGCCGTTTCGATGGCCCGCGGCGAGTTGACCACCCGCACGCCGTGCGCGGCGAGCCGCCCCAGCACGTCCATGCGAAACACCACCTGCTCCAGCGAGCCGGGCGGCATGGTACGAACCAGCACAACGTCGGCCGTGTGCAGCGAGACCGGGCCGCTGTCAATCTGCACGCTTTCATTTTGCACGCTGCCGGTTGCAATCGTCGAAGCAAGATCGCGAAACGTGACGGCGGTCAACACGTGCCCTGTCGCCGCGCGGCGCAAATCGTGGAAATACCAGCTTTCCGTCGAGCCGAGCAGCGCGATTCGCATGGCTTATAATCGCAGGGCTTTAAGGGTGGAAATGGGACAAGCATTTTGAACAGGAGGGCGCAGAGAGAACGAAGAGAACACTTCTCCGTTGTCTCCTTTTCACTCAGTTTACTCAACTTGACGAGCTGACAGCGATCAGCTTTCAGCTCTCAGCAAGGAAAAACGCGGTTCCTGGTTGCTGCGGGGCTGTGAAAAAATGAATTGACGCAGGGGGTCGCCACCACAACATCAGCCGCACCGCGCTAGCGGCCGGTTCTTTGGCGCTAACCGGGGGCTAGCGCCCTTCGGCTGATGTTTGATGCCGATTTGTTCACAATCTCTGACGGCTGACAGCTAGTCATCGTTGCTGTTGTCGAGTATTGTTAGCAACGTACAATATAGAGCTACTGAATTCGTCTTTTCAGGCAACAGAGCGGATCAAAGTCAACAGAGTTTAATTCCTCCGTTCTCTCCGTTTCCTCCTGTTCCAACTGCATTGGCAGATCGTAAAAGCCCTGGCTCACACTCCGAACGACCGCCGGATAATTTCCGGCTTCAGCTCGCCGAACACGAACTGGTTGCCGGTGTCGAGATTGCACAGCCGCACCACCGCCGGGCTGAACAAGTGGGGGTCGACCTGGTAGAAGTCGTGACCGTAGCCGGCGAAGATCTCGGCGAACGGCCGCCCGTGATCGGCCGAGGCGTTGCTGGGAATCCGCGGCCCGATCGCTGCGAGCAGGTCGTCGTCGCCATGCACCCAGAGCGTGACCTCGGCGCCGTACAGAATTGCGTCGTTGGTCCTCCCGATGCCAGAGAGATCCTCCCGCGCCACCGGCGGCAACGGAGCGACGCCGTATCCGCTGGCGACCCGGTCGATCTCGAAACCGAGTTCCACCAGTTTGTGCATGGCCGTTTCGATGCTGCGGGCCACCACCTGCACGTTGCCCGCCTGACTGCTGGTGGGGGCCAGCAGCACGATCAAATCGCGGGGCGCTACGCCGCAAGCCGCCGCCAGTTCGTCTAGCACCGGCGCCGGCGGCAGCTTGCCGGTCTCGAGCACGCCGACGGCGACCCGCGCCATTTCGTTGTGGCCGACCTGTTCAAACAGCCGCTCGCGATTGGCGGCGGCGCGCATCGGGCCGGAACCCATGGCGAAAAACTCGTGCCCTTTGACCTCCCAACCGGCGTACTGCGAAGCGAGGCAGGCGGCGATCGGGGCGTCGGTTGTTACCTGGACGGCCAGTTGCGTGCCGAATCCGTCACGGGCCGGCACGAACTCCACGCGTCCCAAGCCCGACATGCAGACCATCGCCAACTGGCGGCCCGCTTCCAGTCCTCCCGGCACTTCGATGCCGCAGTCGACCAGCAGCGTACCGGCCAGGGTCTTGGTGGTCGCGATGCGGAGCGACTCCACCGACTCGACCATGTGGCGGCAAATTTCCAGGGCGCGTTCGTTGAGATACACAGGGCGAGTCGGCGGGAAAGTGGTTCAAGAAGGGAAACAACCATGATGCCGTACATCGCCGCCGCTCGCAATGGCGCGGGCACAACAGCGCGAGCACAGTGCGTGGGGACGGCGCGTCCTGGCAGCACCGCCGCCCTGGATGCGCAGGCGGGGTGTCCCTAGAATGAGGCCGTTCCCCCCTGCCGCCCGCCGAGGATGCCGTTGGTGCCCAGTCTGACCGTTGAGAATTACGTCAAGCAGATCTACCTGATTTGCGCTTCCCAGGAAGGCCGCCCCGCCGCCACCGGGCGAATCGCGGCCGAACTCGAGGTCTCGCCCGGTACCGTGACCAGCATGCTCAAGACGCTCAGCGAGAGCCAGTTGGTGACCTACACCCCCTACGAAGGCACGCTGTTGACGGCGGCCGGCGCGGCGCTGGCGTTGCGGATGCTGCGGCGGCATCGGCTGATCGAGCTGTTTCTGGTCGAGACGCTGGCGCTGGACTGGAGCGAGGTGCATGAAGAGGCCGAGCACATGGAGCACGCCGTCAGTGATCGGCTGGTCGATCGAATCGACGAATATCTGGGCCACCCCAGGGTCGACCCCCACGGCGACCCGATTCCCAGGGCCGACGGCTCGTTGGAGACGTCGGCGGCCCAGCCGCTGAACTCCTTGCCGATTGGCGCGGAGTTACGCTTGGAACGCGTGCTCGATCAATCGGTCGAGTTCCTCGGCTTTCTTAGCGAACACGCCTTGGAAATCGCCGCCACCGGCCAGGTGACCGCCCATCGAGAGGAAGCGGGCATCGTGACGATCCGCGTTTCCGGCCAGGAGATTACCATCGGCAACGACGTCGCCGCAAAGATGCTTGTGGTGGCGAGGTAAGCTACGCCAGCCCTCGGGGGGCCGCTGCTTTACCCTGCATTTGTTCCTTCCCGGAGACGAAAGCGGAACAATGACGAATGTCGAAATCCGAATGACGAAGGAATGACGAATCACGAATGACGAACGATGGCAGTTCCTCCAGATACAAGACGTGTTACGAATGACGAAGTTCGTCATTCGACATTCTGGTTTCTTTCGTCATTCGTGCTTCGACATTCGTCATTTCCAATCTATCTATCGGAGCAGAACCGCTCCCAATCTCGACGCAAGGATACCTCGATTTTGCGCAGCACCCGGCGGCCTCGGAGGGCCGCCTTACTACATGAGCGGATCGTATCCCAGTGATCGCCGGGCGACCGACAACTGGCCGGAGTGCATCCCCTCGTGCCAGACGGCCATCTCGAACGCCGAGCCTTTATCGGACAGAAAGTCGGGCGTGCCGGCCGGCAGCGGTGCGGCCAGGTCTTCTTCGGTGATCGACTCCAAAAGCTCCAGCATCGCGGCCCGCCGCTCGCGAAACGTTTGCTGGACCTCCGCGACCGGCGGATAGGCCGCAAGATCGTCGGTCGGCTGCGACCCCATTCCAAAGCACTCCTGATATTGGGGCAACGGCAGGGCCTTCTCGGGAGCAACCAACGAAACGAGAAAGTTATCGGTTTGAGCCAGATGGCCCATGATCCACAAGGGATGATTCGCCCGAGGATGCACCTGATGCGTCCACTCCTCCGGCCGGGTGAGGCTCTGGAGATACCCGTCGGTCAATTGGCGGGCGCTTTCCAACTGGCGCCGCAGTCTCTCTTTCAAGGCCATCGGGGGTTCCTCGCATTGGTCGGAAAAGCAGATATCGTACCGATTTCCGATGCCTCGGCGGACGGCTGGTTACAACCAATTCCAGCACGAGGTGCAAGCAATACCAGCACGACGCGCAAGCGAGTGCAAATACCAGCACGACGCGCGAGCGAGTGCA
>JBBDLY010000264.1:0-4483 GCA_040878585.1 Pirellulales bacterium | reverse complement strand
CCGCGGATCCGAGGCGCGAGCCGATCGAGCTCTTCTAACTCGAACATGCCGCTGGCGGCCCGCATCAGATGCATGTAACTGCGCGTCTGCTGCTGCGGCTTCTTGTATTGTACGTGGATCATTTCGTCGACCCACGACTCGTCGACCGATGTGTTGCGGCAGTCACTCGACAGCAGCGGCACCGCCATGCAGGGGATGCCGGCCAGCAAGATTTTATCGATCGCCTTCTCCAGCACGTTGAGGCAGGCCACCCCAACGATCGCGTCGATGTAGCCGCTGACGATGATCTTCATCACAATCGGCGAGCCTTCGGCGACGAGCACCTTGTAGCCCATGTCTTCGGCGACGGTGCGGAAGTCGGCGATGCTGCACGCCCCGCATTGACGGCAATCGAGACCGAATTCGTCGTAGTCGGCCGGGCATCCTTCGGCATGCTTGAGGCAGTGTGGCAGCAGCAACAGGCGCCGCTCCGGAGGCACCGCCGAGACCTGATCGCGCCAGAACTCGCTAATGAACACCACCATCATCCAGCCGACGTACCCTTCCGGCTGGTCCGCCTCCCGCAGAATGCGTCGGGCGATCTGTTCCAGTTCGTCCTTACTGGGGGGCAGTGACTTGTCCATCTTGTCGGCCGTCTCAATGCACCGCTGCCGCAGGCTCTCGCGCATTCCGCGTTCCGACGGCACGAGCTTCAAATGGCTGGTGCTGCGGCGTCGCTTACGTGCAGGCGCAGTGGAAGAAGCGGCAGGGGAAGCAGAAGCGGGCGCATCAGCAAGTAGCGCCGTGGCTCGATCGGTCGATGCAGATGCCAAGGTGTTCTCTCTTACGTTCGAGCGGAAGGAGCGGTGGTGGGGCTGGTTCGCCGGTTCTCGCGCCGAGCGGCCATGGCGGGCGAGAGCAGCGTCTGCTCGTCGCGTCGCAGCCGCTCAATGGCAGTGCCGAGCGCGGCGGTGCTAAAGATCAACGGGTACAATTTTTCATAGTACCACAGTTTAGCAAAGTAGAAGCCGATCGGCGAGCAGTTACCGTGCTGATTTGCCTCAACTGTGTCGCATAGCCACTGAAGTCCTTTGGTAAGAACGGTTTGCAGCTTTGCAGGGGCAGCCGCCTCGGGAACACCCAGCAACGCCTCGAGCGCGAGTGACGTTTCCTCCACCGAGGAAACGAACCGAGGCTGCTGCGAAAGCCCTTTCTTCTTCGCCGCCGGCGGCAACGGCGCTCCCCAGCCTCCGTCGGCATTCTGGGCGTCGCATAGCCAGGCGATCCCGCGTCGGGCCGCGGGGGAATCGAGCTGCCGCAGATCGCGAAACACCATCAACACCCGCGAGGTGCCGAACACTGGATTCTCCTCCTGCGGCCGATCCTGATTGCCAAACCACAGCGGCAGCCAACTGCCGTCGGGTCGCTGCTTGGCCGCCAGATATCGCATGCCGCGCCGCATCGCTTCGGCCATTCGCTGCTCGCGACTGGGGTCCGTCTCGTCGAGACGGCCCCGCCAGGCTTGCATGGCGCGCACCACATGGGCCGTCAGATCGGCACCGCTGCGATCGAACGGCAACGCCCCCCAGCCGCGACAAAAAGTCGGCCAGCCGCCATCTCTGTTCTGTAAACCCAACAGCCAATCGATGCCCGCCGCCACTGCATCTTTTGTATGGAGGGAGGCTTCGCTTTGCTCGGATATTGCTACATCAGGCCCAGGAACGCTTATTCCGCGATATTGCTCCCCGGAAGACGTTTCCGGTTCGAACTCCTCGGCGTCCCACTTCGGTCGCTCGGAGCCATCGCGAAAGGCGGCTAGCGCCAACAGCGCTCCGGCCGTATCATCGGCGTCGGGTACGCCTCCCGACAGATCGGTCCAGGCCCAGCCACCCGGTTCGGCGCCAGTGAACGGATGCCGTTGGCGATGCTGGCAGGCGAGAATCCAGTCGCGACAATCCAGCTCGCTCAGGTCGTCGCCCCCCGCCGACAAGGCGTTGACCGACAGGGTTGTCGTCCAGGTGGCGAGATTGGTATCGATCGGCCAACTTCCATCAGGCCGGACACCGTCGAGCAAAAACCGAACGCCGTGCTGCGCCACCGGATGGTCGAACCGCCCTATGCCCGCCAGACACATCACCACGAAACTCGTCAACGGAACCGCTTCCAGGTATCCGCCGCTGTCGGGCTGCGTTTTGCGGAGTACGTCAAGACTCGGCTCGACCGCCTTGCGGCGGAGGAGTCTGGCGAGCGGGTTCAGCGGCGGCTTGAAGAAATACCGCGCCTGGCCGACCGCGACCAGTGCCGGAATGGCATAGCTGACCACGGGCAACCGCAGAAAGCGGTACCAGCTTTGCGGCAGGCAGGCCAGTTCGAACGGCAGCGGCGAGACGTCTTTCCAGTCGACCATGCCGGCTAATGCGCAATTGGCCAGAATCGGAATGGCAAACGTCTTGTCTCGTCCGTACCGGCGGCGCAGTCCGCCGATACCGCCAAGGCGGCGGATGTAGGCGTCGGCCCGCTCGGCCAGATCGCTATGATCGACCGGCACGCCGTTCAGTTGGAACGCAGCGCGGACCAGCATTGTGGTGGCAATGTTGGAATGGCTGCGGTCGGTATCTCCCCAGCCTCCGTCGGCGTTCTGATGATCGGCCAGCCAGTTCAGTCCGTTGGAGATAATCCGCTCAAGCTGCTCGTACCGCGGCGCTCGGCCGGCGGTAAACCAGGGCTGCACGTCGTCATTCGACAGATGCGACTGGAAGATCGACAACGCGCTGACGGCCGTGGCCGTCGACAGCGCACTGGTCGACAACGCGCCGGTCCAATGGTGGCCGCCGCCGGCGCATGGCGTGTCGCATTCGGCCAGCAGGTCCGCCCTGGCCGTAGTCCAAGCGGCGGCAAGCCGATCCGGATCGATGTTGACAAACACAGCGTTACCCGATTTCCTCAAACAGTATTCCGCTAGAGCAACAATCGCTAATGGGTTACGCGCCCCGAACGTTGTGCGACCATGCTAGTGTATGCATGGGCGCGCCCGCTTGTCGAGTCGATGCAAATGCCGTTCCAAGTGACCCGGACGCCGTGCCCGCTAAGTTTGCCGGTTGAATCAACAAAGGAGTGCGCGGGGGTGACTTATCAGGTGTGTTTTATCAGGCCGACGACGCCCAAGCAGCTTTTTGCTATACTATCAAAGATCAACAGTCACCCGTCCATCGCCACCACACCCCCCAAGTTGCCCGCCTATGTACTTTCGCATGGCCAAACGCGCGCTGCGGGAGACCGACAAACGTCTGGTCTACAAATTCGCCATGAATATGGGTTTCCGCGGATTGCGGTCCATCGTCAAGTTCCGCCGCCGGCTGAAGCGGGGAGAATACTTCCCGCCGTTTCTCTATATCTCGATCATCAACAGTTGCAATCTCCGCTGCCAAGGCTGCTGGGTCGACGTCGCCGCCAAGCAGGAAAAGATCGACGCCGAAGCGATGCACGCCCTGATCGCGGAGGCCAAAGCCTACGGCAACAGCTTCTTCGGCATTCTCGGCGGCGAGCCGTTCATGCATCCCGAGTTGCTGGAGATTATCGAGGCGCACCCCGACTGCTACTTTCAGGTGTTCACCAACGGGCAGTTCATCACCGACGAAGTCGCAAAGCGGATGCGCCGCGCCGGCAACGTGACGCCGCTGATCAGCATCGAGGGGACCGAGATCATCAGCGACCAGCGGCGCGGCCGCGCCGACGTGCTCAGCAAGACAATGGAAGGCGTCCACAATAGCATCAACAACAAGCTGCTGACCGGCATCGCCACCAGCCTTTGCCAGTCGAATATCGACGACCTGCTTCGCGAGGAGTGGGTCGACAAGTTGATTGAAATGGGCGCGATGTACATGTGGTACCACACCTACCGCCCTGTCGGCCCCGATCCGCAGCCGGAGTTGGCGCTGACACCGGAGCAGTTGCGCAAGGTGCGGCAGTTCGTGGTCAATATCCGCGCGACCAAGCCGATCGCGGTGGTCGACGCCTATTACGATCATCGCGGAAAGAGCCTCTGCCCGGCGGCGACCGGCATCTCGCACCACATCGGCCCCTGGGGGGACGTGGAGCCATGCCCGATCATCCAATTCGCCACCGACTCGATCCACGACGCCGACAAGTCGTTGTACGAGAAGATGAACACACCGTTCATGCAGGACTTCCGCACGCTGGCCGCCGAGTCCAGCCGCGGCTGCATCGTGCTGGAGCGGCCCGATCTGTTGCTGGGCCTGATGGACAAGTACGAAGCCCGCGACACGACTGCCCGCAAGGCGACCGAAGCAGAGCTCCGCGCCATGTCGCCGCGTCCCAGCCAATGGGACCAGCAGCAGGAGATTCCCGAGCGAAGCCTCGTGTACCGATTCTTGAAGTGGTATTGCTTCAACGACTTTGGGGCCTACGCCAAGGGCATCCCGCTGGCTAATGTGCCGGTGGAGGATGTGGGGTTGCTGCGGGAGAAGGCGGCGCCGCGCGAGGA
>JBBDLY010000263.1:2895-4493 GCA_040878585.1 Pirellulales bacterium | reverse complement strand
GCGGAAAGTGGGGCGAAGCGTAGCGAAAAGCATCAATGCACGTCAATGCTTGTTTAGGACTGGGCGGGCAAGAACGAACACCGGATCGTCACTAGCGCACGATCGATGCACCCTGGCGGCTGGCCAGGCACTCCATCATCCAGGCGTTCACATCGTGCAGGCATTGCGGATGGACCTCGTCGCCGCTGGGATAATGCCGCAATGTCACGCTAACGCCGGCTGCATGCAGCAGCCGCAAGTCCTCACACACCCGTTCGGACTGATAGCGGCTGCTGGCGGCGCCGCCGGCGAGAAAGACGGGCAACTGACGAATGGCGTGCAGCTCGCGAAACGGGTTGTTGCCAGCGGGCAAACCACCGCCAATCGAGATCGCGCCGGCAAAGCGTCTCGGCTGGGCCAGCGCCAGCCGCAAGGCCATGGTGCCGCCGCCCCCCTGGCCGGCCAGGAAAATGCGGTCGGGATCGATGCGATAGCGCCGTCGGGCGCTGGCGATCAACTGGTCGACGCATTCGCTGGCAACCTCGATCTGTTGCGGCGACTGCCGCCAGGCGTAGCCCCCGATCGACGCCGGCGACGATGGAACCGGTGAAGACGGATCGTAGCAAGGCAACGACGCTCGCACGCTGGCCCCCACGAAGTTTCGCGAACTGATGCCCGGCAGGATGGAAGCCAACTGCCGTTCGCAGTTTCCCGGACCGTGCAGCCACACCACCAGCGGATAGCTGTAGTCCGACTCGTAGTGCGCCGGCGTAAAGAACGACTCGTGCTGTTGACGCAAGGCGTCGTCGCAAGGCGGTGCGAAGCGCGGGACGGCGTCGAGCACCGTGGCGGCGGGGGGTGCCAAATCCAGGCGATTCATGGCTAAGTCCTGGTTAGGTAGGTTCAGCAGGGGGACGACTGTCTTAAAGGTCGGTTCGCTAGTGAACGCCGGCGGGCACTGCCGCGGGCATGGGGAGCGACGCCACAAGGTGCTCAAACGGGAGCAGACGTCCCGGGCACCGCGTGGCGGCCACGTCGGAATGCCGAAGCACGTCGTGCCGTGCGATATCGAATCGCGTCATCAGTGATTCGAGCAGCTTTCTCGTGCTCGCCAACTGCCGGGGCGTGGGCGCCTGCACCTCGAAATCGCCGATCAAGCAAATGCCGATTCCGCGCCGGTTGTGGCGCGGGCTGCGGGTGTGCGCTCCGTGCAGTTGCTGGCGCCACCGGTAAGTGGAAACCACCCGTCCGTCGAGCATCCCCTGCCCGTTGCCAACGACAAAATGGTAGCCGATGCCTTCCCAGGGAATGCCAAACTGATCACGTCGCCGACGGTGCAGCGACTCGAGCGACTCCAAACTGCCGGACTCGCTGTCACTGTGGTGCAGCACGAGATACCGCCAATCTTCCAATATCGCATCGCATGCTAGCACTTGGTTGATATCCATATCAGAACGACCGCATCAGAACGGTCTATAGTGTAGGTAAAGGAAGATTAGAAGAATCGAAAAGCGACGGCTTCCTAGCCGAACTACGCGGCAAGCGCCCAGCGGAACCGCATATTCCCCGAAGTTGCCCGAATGTAGAAACGATTGCCGATGTTGTCAACGCCGAGATTC
>JBBDLY010000263.1:0-2795 GCA_040878585.1 Pirellulales bacterium | reverse complement strand
AGCTTTTCCATGGCGGCGACCAGCTCCTTGACCGCGTCGACGCTTTTCTGAAACTCCGCCTGCTCGCTGTCGCTCAGTTGCAGTTCGACAATCCGCTCCACACCGCCGGCGCCCAGGATAACCGGCACGCCGACATAGTAGCCCCCCACGCCATATTCCGTATCGCAGTAGGCCGCACAGGGAAGCAGCCGCTTCTTGTCGCGGACGATCGCCTCGACCATCTGGGCCGTTGCGGCGGCAGGAGCATAATAGGCGCTGCCGGTCTTGAGCAGGCCGACAATCTCGCCGCCCCCCTTACGCGTGCGTTCGATAATCTCTTCCAGTCGGTCGGCTGCCAGCAGTTGAGAAACCGGAATTCCCCCCACCGACGTGCAACTTCGCAGCGGCACCATGGTGTCGCCGTGGCCACCCATCAGCATCGCCTGGACGTCTTCCACGCTGACGTTCAGCTCCATGGCCAGGAACGCCCGATAGCGGGCCGTATCGAGGACGCCGGCCTGGCCCATCACGCGGTTGGCCGGAAATCCGCTGACTTGAAAGGCCCGCTGCACCATCGCGTCGAGCGGATTGGAGACGACGATAATGTGCGCATCCGGACTGGAAGCTTTGACCTGCTCCGCCACCGAACCGACGATCTTGGCGTTGGTGCTCAACAGGTCGTCGCGACTCATGCCGGGCTTGCGGGGGATGCCGGCGGTAATCACCACCACGTCGCTGCCGGCGGTGTCGGCATAGTCGGTCGTGCCCTGCAAATTCGAGTCGAAACCCATGATCGGCGAGGCTTGCATCAAATCGAGCGCCTTGCCGGCCGGCATACCCTCGGTTTGCGGAATATCCAACAGGACGACGTCACCCAGTTCTCCCGCGGCACACCAGTGCGCGGTCGTGGCGCCCACGTTTCCTGCTCCGATCACGGTAATCTTGGCCCTACGCATCGAGAAACTCCTTCCAGGCGGTGCTATCTGCGTTCGGCAAGCTAGCGGCTCGGTCGCTCGCTCGGCCGGTCGTAAATCAACCCCTGAATATCGTCGTCTGGCGCGAAAATGCAAGTGGCAGCGCAGAGATACCTGCGGAGATACCTACGAACATGCCGGTCATACGAGCCAGCCTTCAGCGCAGTTGATCCAAGGCGCGCCGCATGGCGGCGACGGCCGTCGCGCTCGTTCGGCCATGTCCCTGGCCGACGCTGGAAAAACCGATCGCCCGATTGTGCTGGCAGCTACCGTCAACTTAAGAAATGAGCATGGCCGAGTTGTTCACCGCCGCCAGTGTCTCGTCGATCAAGCCGGGCAGCCCCGCGGGCGAGAGCTTCGGCCGCCCTTCGGAGTCGGTCGCCAGCAGGATGCGGCCGTCGGCGATGCCCTCCTCCACGCGACGACAAAGCGCGTCGCGGTCGTGCCGGCCATCGAGATACAACAACAGATAACGGCCCAGATCGTCGAACCGCACATAGCGATGGCAGCGATTGGTCACCACGGAACCGTGCGCCGCTTGCAGCCGCGCGTTGTTGGCCACCTTGGGCAGGGCCGGGATCGACCACTGGTAGCTGGGGGGTTCGCAGTAGACTTCCAGCAAATCGTGTCCCACGGCCCGATAAAGTTCGATGCGCAACTCTTGCCGAACCAAAGCCTCCGCCGAAGACTCAATCCGCATGTTCCGCCGGCATAGTTCCAGCAGTTCAGAAAAACTTTGGCAGCGGGCAGGTTGGGCGCCGAGTGCGATCAGCGCCTGCTGTCCGACGGCGGACGCGGTTGCATACTTCATCCGCTTGCCGTGAAAGACAAGCATTTCGCCGGGATTCGGCCGCTGCGGTAGCTGGCGACACTCGAACTTCCACTGAAAATGCATGTCGTCCATCCGCTGCACGATCGAATCGCGGTCGATCGGCAGATCAGCGCGACAGACGGCGTGCGAATGGAACGGCGTGTTGCGGAGGAAGTCGAGATACTGCTCGCGCTGGGCATATGGCAAGTCGGCGAACTGGACGGCGGCGGCCGGTTCGAGATCGAACGTCTGCCAGCGAAACAGCCGCGTCTCGGCCAGCACTTGCAATTGCCGCCGCTGCAAGAGCGCATCGAACTGGTGGAAGTAGAACGGCTGATTGTGGTCCTCCAAAAAGTCGTGATAGAAGTACGACTTGTTGTTGGCCGCCTTCAACAGCTCGAGCGTCTCGACGAGCATCGCCCGATGCGCCGAGTTCTTCTTGCCATGCTCGATCATGAATTGCAGCATCGATTTCGCTTCGTCGATCTGCTGCTGCGGATCGTCGATGCCGGCCGTGTGGTATTGCATCATCGCACGCACCTGATCGCGGGCGTGGCAACCGGGATAGGCGTTGTAGCTCACGACCGCCACGCCGCAAGGCGAAAGCAACTCGCTGCACAACTGGAGGATGCGCGTCCGCACTTCCTCCGGCACCCAGGAGAACAGCCCGTGCGCGATGATGTAGTCGAACTCTCCGTCGCCACCATCGAGGTCCAGCAGCGACTGCTGGCGAAACTCGATATTCGCCAAAGCAAGCTGGCTCACTCGGGTGCGAGCCTCCTCGATATGGCGGGCCGACAGATCGATACCTAGAAACGTCGCCCGCGGCGCTTCCTCGGCGATCGGAATCAGATTGCCTCCGCTGGCGCAACCCAGTTCCAGCACGCGGGCGGTAGCCAGCGACGGCGCGTCGAGCCCGTGCAAGGCGGCGATGGTCCGCAGCGAGCGGGGGTGCGTTTCGGCGTAGGGCGCGCTGTGATAGGGGAGCGCGTCGTAACGCGCCAGCGAAGCGGCTGACATGAGAAGCGTCC
>JBBDLY010000262.1:0-4512 GCA_040878585.1 Pirellulales bacterium | reverse complement strand
GGGGAGGTTTCAGGATTCAGGTTTCAAGGGCCAAGCCTCAAGCCTCAAGCCTCAAGCCTCACGCCTCACGCCTCACATACCCATGTTCGCGGAACCAGTTCCAGCCGTCGGTGATGCTTTCTTGTAGCGGGCGGTTGTGGTAGCCGAGTTCTTGTTTGGCTCGGGCACTGCTATAGATTTTGGGGACTTTGGCCATCTTGATTGCCGCGCTGTTGAAGACCGGCTCGTTGCCGCTGAGCCTGGTCCACAGGTCGCCGACGCCTCCGACAATTGCCGCGTTCACCGGGCCAAGGCTGAACAACGGCCGCCGCGCGCCGGTCACCTCGGCGATGCGTCGCCAGAGTTCAAGGTAGGTCATGTTTTCGCCGGCCAGGATGTAGCGGCGTCCCGGCTTGCCCTGCTCCAGCGCGGCGATGGTGGCCGCCGCCACGTCGCGCGGGTCGCTGACGCTGGTCCAGCCGCGCGGTGCAACCCAGCCCCGTCCGCCGCCGACTTCCACCAGCATCTGCCCGCTCGACGGCTTCCAATCCCAGGGGCCGAGCATGAAGCCCGGATTGACGATCGCGGCGGACAGCCCTCGCTGGACTTCCTCTTGGACGACTTGCTCTGCTTCCTGTTTGGTCACGACGTATGGCGTGGACACTTTGGCGTAGCGGGTGGTCTCCTCGTCGGCCGGCTGATCTGGGGCGCCGAAGCCGATGGCGTCGCATGTCGAGACGTGTACCATTTTCGCTCCCGCCGCACGCGCCGCGGCCGCCACGTGGCGTGTGCCGCCGACGTTGATCTCGCGGGTTCGCTCCAGTTCGGTCCAGCCGACCTGTACCAAGGCGGCGGAGTGAATCACCCGATCGACCCCCTCGATCGCCACCTGAACGGCGGCTTCGTCGCGGACGTCGCCTAAACATCGTTCAACATCCAGCCCCTCCAGCGGCCTCGGATCGCTCGACTCGCGCAGCAGCACTCGCACGGCGGCGCCGCGAGCGAGCAGCAAGCGAACGACGTTATTGCCCAACATTCCGGTCGCCCCGGTAACCAATATCTTCATGGTCGCTCCGCCGTAGTGATTTTGTTGCCCGGCATCTTATCGCAAATTCCGCGGCAACGGGATACGGCCTTCCGCGCGGACTGGGTGAAACGGGTCTGGTCGGTTAAGCTAATACGCTTTGATCCTAGAACCGTTAGCCAAGGGGACCGCGGATGTCGGAGGTCGTCGTCGCGCCAGTTGAAACACGACGCCAGCGCAAGCAGTTTCTCAATCTGCCGTGGAAAATCTATGCCGGCGATCCGAACTGGGTGCCGCCGTTGCGGGTGAACCAGAAGGAATTGGTGGGCTACAAAAAGCATCCGTTTCACGACTTCACGGAGATGCAGACCTTTTTGGCCACGCGCGACGGCCAGCCGGTCGGACGGATCGCGGTGTTCATCAATCAGGCCCACAACAACAAGTACGGCGAGCAGCTTGGCTTTTTCGGGTTTTTCGATTCGATCGACGATCGGGCGGTGGCCCACGGCCTGTTCGACGCCGCTCGGGCGTGGCTCGCCGAACGGAACACGGTCGCCCTGCGGGGGCCGTGCAACCCGTCGCTGAACTACGAGATCGGCCTGCTGGTCGACGGCTTCGACTCGCCGCCGACCTTCATGATGACCTACAACCCGCAGTATTATGTCGATCTGATCGAATCGTATGGTTTCCAGAAGAGTCAGGACATGTACGCCTTCTGGGGGCATATGGACATGATCGAGCACCTCGACGAGAAGCTGACGTTCGTCTACGAGGAAGCCACCCGCCGGTTCGACATCAAGCTCCGCGAAATGAATCACAAGAACTTCGATGCCGAGGTGCGAACCTATCTCGACATCTACAATCGGTCGCTGGAAGGCTCGTGGGGCTTCGTGCCGTTGTCGGCGGGCGAAGTGACCCACTTCGCCAAGGGGCTGAAGGAACTGATCGTGCCGGAGATGACCTGCGTGGCCGAGGTCGACGGCAAACCGATTGCCGCGGTGTTCGCGCTGTTGGACTACAATCCGATCATCAAGGAGATCAACGGCCGGCTGTTTCCGCTGGGGTTTCTCAAGTTGCTCTACGGTCGGAAGAAGATCAAGAAGATCCGCGCCATCGCCACCACGGTCGTGCCGGAGTATCAGCGGTGGGGCGTGGGGCTGGTCGTGATGGGCGGACTGCTCCCCAAGTGCCGCGAGTGGGGCATCGAGGAGTGCGAGTTCTCCTGGGTGCTGGAAAGCAACTCACTCAGCCGCAAGACGTTGCAAAAAGGGGGCGCCAAGTTGATCAAGACCTACCGCATCTATGACATGGACTACGACCGGGCCACGGCGTGAGCGATTGATTTTTGGGAACCCCCGACCCAGCGGCCAACTTCGCTAACTCCGCTGGATGATTCTTTTCGAAGCCAGCCTGATACGTTCCCCCTTCATTCGGGCCGAATGCGGTTTTACGCCTTTTTTCCATCCCTCCAATGCTACTTTTGCTCGACTACTTTGCGATCTCGAATCGGGGGACCGCAATCGCTGTTCCGATCTGCCCCGTGGCCCACTTCCGCGTCTTGCCGCGACTGCCGCGTGTTGTATAATGATTACAACAGCAGCCAATTCCGGCCTGTTCTACGCAATCTGGAGTCAGGGCAATGTCGCGTTTTGGGGATTTGATCAAGGAGTATCGACTAGAGGCTGGCCTCTCTTTGCGGGAATTCTGCGCCCAGAACGGTTTGGATGCCGGCAACCACAGCAAGCTGGAGCGAGGCCGGTTTGCGCCACCAGAAGGCGACGAACGTATCCGCGTGTACGCTAAGGCACTGGGTCTGACCCCCGGCGATGACAAGTACATGGCGCTGTTCGACGCCGCGGCGGCGGAACGAGGCCGCATTCCCAGCGACATCATGTCGGACGCGGAGGTCGTAAACAAGCTACCATTGTTGTTTCGCACCATCCGGTCGGAGCAACAGTCGGGCAGCATCGATCTCGATAAGTTAATTGAAAGGATTAAGGGAAGTTGATCGAGGTACCCTTTCTTAGCTACCAGGATCTGAAGCTCCGCGCTGCAGATGTGTTGCGCAGCTCGAGTTGCGGCGATCAGATTCCTGTCAACATCGAGTTGATTGTTGAACGGGACTACGATATTGAAATCGTGCCGATCCCCGGCCTGCAAACTGCCTATGGGATCGACGCGTTCATCTCAAACGATTTGGCGACGATCACCGTCGACGAAAGCGTCCTGGAAAATAGAATCAACCGTTATCGGTTCAGCCTGGCTCACGAATTGGGTCATCGCGTGTTGCATCAAGGCATCTTCTCCAAGATTGAATTCGCGTCTATCACCGAGTGGAAGGACTTCGCAGTCTCAATCCCTGCCAAGGAATACGGCTATTTGGAGTATCAAGCCAACACGTTTGCCAATGCTTTGTTGGTACCGCAAGTGAACCTTCAGGACGAATTCGACAAGTCGATCGAACTAGTCCGCCAAGCGGGCCTTGACCCGTATGAAGCCCGCGACGTTTGCTTGGATTCGATCAGCACGCACCTCGGCAAGACTTTTCAGGTAAGTTCCACGGTTATGAGTCTGCGGATCGAGAAGGACGGCTTGTTCGATCAACTTTAGCAATGCAACCTTTCCGTTTTCCATCCAGGGCAAGAAACTACGCCGCGAGGCG
Organism: Pirellulales bacterium; assembly: GCA_040878585.1. Classification (GTDB taxonomy): domain Bacteria; phylum Planctomycetota; class Planctomycetia; order Pirellulales; family UBA7805; genus JBBDLY01. The sequence goes on along the minus strand of JBBDLY010000262.1, from coordinate 847 downwards.
CTTTCCTTGCCGAGCCACGAACGCCGCGTAGTCCGCCGGCGTATCCACGCTCGCGATGCTTACATCGGTCTTGCCGACCACGATTGCATGGCCGTTCTCCAGCACGCGCAACTGTTCGAGGTTTTCCAACTTCTCCAGCGGCGTTTGCGGCAGGTTGCCGAGTTGCAACAGGAACTCGCGGCGATAGGCGTAGATGCCGACATGGTGCCAGAACCGTGGCTCGGCGGACTCCAGCAGGGCATCGTCCCAATCGCGGACGTGTGGCACGGCGGCGCGGGAGAAATAGAGCGCGCGGCCGTTCGTATCGAATACCACCTTCACGCAGGCCGGATCGTCAAGTTCTTCTCGACGGCGGATCGGACAGGCCAGTGTGGCCATCACCGCTTGTGGATTGTCTTCCAGCAACTGGATGGCCTGATCGATGGTCCCACCGTCGATCTCGGGGCTGTCTCCCTGCACGTTGACGATGATCTCGATCCCCGCGAACGGCTTTTCCCGCGCCACGCGGGCGATGCGGTCGGTACCGCTGGCGTAGCCCGCATCGGTCACGGCCACCTGGGCGCCGAACGCCAGGCAGGTCTCGGCGATTTCATCGTCTTCGGTCGCGATACAGACGCCCAGCGGTTTGCTCGCGGTGCGGGCCGCTTCGTAGGTGTGCTGCAGCATCGGCTTGCCCGTCTCGGCGAGCAGCATTTTCCGCGGCAGCCGTGTCGAGTGCAGCCGCGCCGGAATGATCACGTAACTGGTCGTGGCGGATTGGGGTTTCATCGCGGATTTCTCGAAAGAATCGACGTAGGATGGGACCATTGTCCCAGGGCTTTAAGGGTGGCAATGTGATCAGGATTTT
>JBBDLY010000261.1:2428-4515 GCA_040878585.1 Pirellulales bacterium | reverse complement strand
TCCACAATTTCGTACGCATCATAGTTCTCCTCAGCAAAAGTTAGCCCTCGCGGGCAGGTCATTGTATCGAAATATCGTGATCTGACGATATACTGTACGCAAAATAGTGCTCCTCGGTTCACTCGTCAAAAACGATTCGCAATGCGCCACAGGGGGCATGGACCTATTGCCAGCAATAACCGCAGCAGCTCTTTGCGATCATCCGATTGTCGTCCCCGCCCGCGGCGCGGGTTGCTCTGGTGGGCGTACCATTTGCTGCAAGTGTTTTTGTAACAACGGTTTGACTTAAAACGTGTGGCACATGAGAATACATTTTCGGAGGGCGAGGCCCTCGCAATTCGCAAGTCGCAAGCCCCGGCGGGAACTTTCTCCCATTCTTTCGCGTCTATTGGTACGGAGCGGCTGTGAGAGACGACGTCCAATTAATTGAACAGACGCTTTCCGGCGAATCGTCGGCATTTGGCGAGTTGGTCACTCGTTACCAGGACCGGCTGCTCAATGCGGTCGTGCATGTGATCGGCTCGCACGATGAAGCACTAGACGTGGTGCAGGATGCCTTTGTACAGGCCTACACCAAGCTCGATTCGTTCAAAGGTGAGAGTGCGTTTTACACTTGGCTCTACCGCATTGCTTTCAACACCGCCGTCACCCATCGGCGCAAGCGCCGCCAAGTGACGTCGATTGATCGAGTTCGGGAGGAGGCCGGCGGCGAGCCGATCGACCAGGGCGGCGCGCCAGATGAACCGCTGGAGCAGCAGGAACGAGTCGCGCAGGTGCGGGCCGCCTTGGCCCGGCTGAGCGAGGAGCATCGTACCGTACTGGTGTTGCGGGAAATCGACGGTTGTTGCTACGAAACCATTGCCGAAATCCTCGACATGCCGGTGGGAACGGTTCGCAGTCGGTTGCACCGGGCGCGGTTGCAACTGCGGGATGAATTGAAGGAAGTATTTCAGGAAGATCATCATTAACATGAACGTTCGCAACGAAGAACTTTTGAGCGCCTATCTCGACGGAGAACTCTCCGGCGAAGAGCAGGCACGCGTCGAGCAACTGCTCGCCGAGAACGGATCGTTCCGCTCGTTGCATGACGATCTGCGGGCGCTGCGGATCGATGTCGAGTCGCTGCCCCGCTACGCCGCGCCGGAAGGCTTTGCCCAGCAGGTACTCGCCGAGGCACGGCGACAGGCGGCAAAGGCGACCGCCGTCGGGCCGGCGCCGGAACAGAATGGCAAAGTCGACCTGCCGGAGCAGGGAAGCATAGCGATGAGCGGCCGGTCGCGGTGGGTGTGGCCACTGATTGCCGCCGCCGCAGCCCTATTGATCTTGCTATTCAATCCAAGCGACGAGGACGAGGTCGCCCGGCACGATGCGCCGCCGGACGCCGCGCAACGCCGGCAGACCGACGAACGCGCCCGCTCGGCGCCGTCTATGGAAGCAGCTCCCTCAAACGGCGCGACGACCTCTGAAAGCACGCCCGCCGCACCGCCGATCGCCCGCGATGAAGCAAACGATAAAGCAAAAGAAGAATCAAAAAAGGATCATGCGGCGGCGTCGAGGCAGCACAGTGGCGAGGATCGCTTTGCGCATTCCTTGGAGGGCAAGCAGGAAGCGGCGGCGACTGCCGCCGACGGCGCGGTCGAACAACTCAACCAAGCAGACTCGCTGGCTTCTCGGCCGGGCGCAGGGGGCGGCTTTGGGGAAGGCGGCGTGGAGAAACAGGCCCGAGTAGCGCCTTCCGCGGAGTTGCGGTCCGGTGGATTGGGAGGAGGCGGCAACGTTTCCCCGCAGGGCGGCCCTGCGGAGCTTGCTGAAGAGGGGCATTTCCCGCCGCCATCGCCGCCGGCGGACGCGGTCGAGGACTTCGATCGTAATCAGCAAACTTTGGTTGTTTCGTTGACGGTCACCAGCGAGACCGCCAGGGCGCGGCTGGTGGAACAACTGCTCGCTCAAGAAGGAGCACAGGTGGCCGAACAACGGGGATTCGCCTCGCGACGTTTTGCCAACCGCAGTGGCGAATCAAGGGGCGAATCGCCTGGCGACCATCGCGGAAGGCAGTCGTTGGCGCCGCCGTCGGACGGAATTGCCGC
>JBBDLY010000261.1:0-2328 GCA_040878585.1 Pirellulales bacterium | reverse complement strand
CTGGCGACCATCGCGGAAGGCAGTCGTTGGCGCCGCCGTCGGACGGAATTGCCGCAGCGCCGCAGTCGGATCAACAAGCCTTAAGCGCATTCGCCGAGGCGGACGCTTCCGCCGAGCGCCGGCGCCGCGACACGCTCGACGAGCAGGTGCTGTTGGTCCGCGCCACGCGGCGGCAGTTGGAGCAAACCATCTTGGAACTGGCCGATCATCCCGACAAGGTGCTTAGCTTCGCGCTTGGCGAGGCGCCGCGGGAAAGCAAGGCGCTACTGGCTCCAGCCGGCCCCGGCGACAGCCTGGACGCCAAGTTGCAGGATCAACAGGCCGCGCATGCCGACCAGCGGGGACCGGATCGTCTTCGCGAGGAGCGACGCCGCGAGGCCCAGCAGGGATTAACGCGGTACTTCGCCCTCCAAAAGTCGGACTCCGGTGATCGCGCCGAGTTGGAAAGAAAGCAAGCATTCACGGCCGGCGGAAGCCGCGACGACTTGGCAGATGCGAACGACGGGTCCGCCGCTACAGACGGCAACGAGGGGTTCGGTGGGCAAATTGCGGGTGGCGAAGCGGGCCGCGCCGCGACGCCAAGCCGGCGCGGCGGCTTTGGCCAGCCGCAGTCGCCAGTGGGCCAAAGGCCCTCTAGCGTGGACGGCGCGACAGCCCATGCGGCGCCGGTTGCCCGCGTGCAAGCGATGTTTGTCATTCGCGTGATGGACGACGCGCCTGCGGCCGACCCGGCGTCGACGCGGGAACAGCCAGCCGGCGCGAAAGCCGCCGCCGAGCAACCGTAGCGCGGCTTCCATGAAATCGCTCCCGGCGAAGTTCATCACAACAATCCATCCAGCAGTGCGTCGCTAGCGGTCTGGCCCTCCGTTATACTGCGTTGAGCTTTTTGCAACGCGGACTCTATCGGGAGATATCCATGTCGGAAGTGACGATTCGCTGCCGGGAGAACGGCCCCTTCGTGGTCGAGGGACCGGTCAAACTAATTGACCATTTGGGCAACCCGTTCACCGCCGGCGGCGACAAGCCGGCCATCGCCTTGTGCCGTTGCGGCCAATCGAAGAACCGGCCGTTCTGCGACGGTTCTCACAAGGGTTGCGGTTTCGTGGCAGCCGAACTGGCGACCATCGATCCCACGCAGGCCGATTGACAACGCGTCAACAGCTTTTCCCCACTGCGGGCATTAACTTTCGACCGCCTGCTTATCACCGATGTTCGCGTACGGCAACATGTTGCGCAAGAATGCGGCACCCGTGCGGAGTTCGCGTCGGGCGGTTCGACTTGTCGACGCGTAGGGCTAATCTAGAATCGGGGATTCTGTTTTTCTAGTCAACCTAGCTGGGAGCATGGGCAGGAATGAGCGAAACGCAAGGCAAGGAACTCGCCGCGTTGGACGAGGCGTCGCAAAGCTACATCGGGCAATGGAACCAACTGGTGAGCAGCACCAATTGGGAGAAGGGGCGCATCATCCACCAATGGCGGACGGCGCTGCAGGCGGACGGCGCGCCGGCGGCCGAGTATACCGACAACGCCTGGAGTGAACGGGTGGGCAACGTCACCGGGCAGCATGTGGGCCGCTTGCGGCGCGTGTACGAGCGGTTCGGTACGCAGCGCGACGACTTCCGCTCGCTCTACTGGAGCCATTTTCAGGCGGCGCTCGATTGGGAAGACGCCGAGATGTACCTGGAAGGGGCCGCGCAAAACGGCTGGAGCGTCTCGCAGATGCGCCGCACCCGCTGGGAAGCGATGGGCGCCCCGGCCGAACTCAAGCCGCGGGACGAGGACATCATTACCGGCGAGGTGGACGAAGACGTCGACGGCCGGCTCGACCGCCAGGCGCCGACTGGCGACTACGCGGATGAAGCGTTTGAGCCGGACTTCGGCGACGAATCACCGACCGGGGCGTCGCAGGCGGCGGTCCAGGACGTTGAGGACGACGAGCAAGCAACCACCGCCGACGCCGCCGTCGCCAAGAAGCAAGTACGGCCTTTTGCCGACCTGGCCGCCTTGCCGGAAGATTTGGCCGAGGCGTTTGAAAGCTTCAAACTGGCGATCCTGCACCACAAACTCGACGGCTGGCGCGACGTCAGCCGCGACGACCTGGTGGCGACATTGGAAGCCTTGAAAGAACTGGCCCTGGCCGACAGCGGGGCGTGAGTTCCACGAGATCCACAGGCTGTTATTCGCCGATAAGGGCGAATGCTTGCCAACATTCGCCCCACAACTACTTGCCGATGGCGACGGGTAAGCTTCTAATAAAGCTAATCACCCCACCGCACGTCCCCGTAGCTCAATTGGATAGAGTGTCGGCCTCCGAAGCCGAAGGTTAGT
>JBBDLY010000260.1:0-4518 GCA_040878585.1 Pirellulales bacterium | reverse complement strand
CCGGCCGTCTATCACGTGGCGGGTGCCAACGGCGGCGACTTGCGGGTGGGTAAGTTGGTGGCCCGGGTGGAGACGAAAGCGGCCCAAGGCTTCGCTATCCAAGTGCCCGGCGCGACGATTGTCGATTTGGGGACGGAGTTCGGTACGGCAGTCGATGCAAAGGAGGGGTCATACGTCGAGGTTTCCGCCGGCAAAGTAGATGTGATTGTGCGGCAAGGCGAGCGGCGGCAGTTGGGAGCGGGCCAATCGCTACGACTCACAACGTCTGGACAGATCGATATCGAATCGAGTGACAACAAACAGCCGCCAACCTTTGCGTGGTCGCTGCCGGAAAAACGGCCGCCGCGACTGCTGTTGCACTGGACGTTTGATGAATTGCGGGAGGACGGTACCGCACCGGACGCCTCCGGCAACGGCTTGCACGGCCGGCTGGAAGGAAGCATGGGGCAGGCGAACCTGGTCGAGGGTCCGACCGGGTTCGGCCAGGCACTGGCGCTTGACGGTCGGCGGCAGCGAGTCGTGCTGGCGGGACCGCGGGAGCGGGCGCTGAATCATACTTTTCGCGAACTGACGATTGCTGCCTGGATCCGACCTCAGGCGGAAAGCGCCGGCTATTTTCTCGGCAAGATGGGCGGCGGGGGCGAACGCGGCTGGCAGTTTATGGTTGGCAATCGATCGATCTCGCTGCTGTTCTTTCCCACGGCCGCCGACGACGGGCGAACCGTTGTGACGGCCCCGCTCGATTCAGCGGTGACGGAGCAGTTCACGCACGTCGCGGCAACCCTGTCGGCCGACGGTGCTGTGCGGCTTTATCTTAACGGACGTTTGGTCGAGCAGGCGCAATCGCCCGGCGGCATGAATTGGAGGAACTCCGCAAACTTCTCCGTCGGCCATCGCGGCGACTCGCTGCCCAAGGAATACTTCGCCGGCGCGGTTGACGACGTGCGTATTTACGATCGAGCGCTAACGAATTCGGAGATTCTCGACTTGTTAAATATTTCCTCTCCCCAAGAGGACGGCTAGCTCGAAGTCCAGCAGGGGATAACCACTACCAAATGGCTGAATAATATCAATCTTGGCGGCAAATGTTCGCCGCGAACCTCTTTTCTAGGAGACCTACTCATGATGATTCGAATTACAGTATTGGCTGGCTTGCTGGCCGCCTTGACGGTTGCTCGTTCAAACAGCGCCCACGGCGATTTGCTCGTGCATTACACAGGCGACATCACCGGCGCGGCGGGATCGCCGTTCGTGGATAGTTCCGGCAACGGCAACAACGGTACCCCAGACGGCACCAATCAGCAGACCAGTATCGTCAAGATCGGCCCCAACGCGATGAAGATCAACGGCGGCACGACCAGCGTTGACGTCGCAGCCACCAACGCCGACTTCAACCGCACTTACAGCGCCTTTTCACTCTCGATGTGGGTCAACCCGCTTTCGGGTGAGAACAGTGTGACACGTTATTATGCAGGCAAAATGGCTGGAGGCGGCAATCGCGGCTGGCAGTTGGCTCGCGGAACAAATGAAACGATGAGCTTTCTCTATTTCGATGGCCCCAGCGGAACTTCGCAGTCAATCAATTCGGGATCTACGGTGCCTGCCAGCGTTTATACGCATCTCGCGGTGACCTACGCCGGCGACGACTTCCTGCGCATGTATCTCAACGGCGTGTTGGTCGCGGAATTGACTGAAAGCGTCGACAATATTCTGTCTCAATTGAACGGTGCGAACAACGCCCTGTTTCAAGTCGGCAACCGGGGCGACAACATTTCCGGTGGAAGCAGCGGTTCGACTGGCGCGCGGATCGACGACTTCGGTCTGTGGGACGAAGCGCTGACGACCGCACAAATTCAGAAGATTCATTTCTGGGGCAACCAGGGCCTGAACTTGCAGCAGGCGCTGGCCGTGCCAGAAGGTTCGACGTTGATATTGGCGTTGGCAGCCATGAGCCTCGGTGGCATTGTTTGCCTGACGCGCCGCCGCCGACAAGCGTAGTCGGCGAACTAGCTGCTGCGCTGCACGGCAGACTTCGTCGTTGCTGATCGAGGCGGGCGTTCAGGTAGCGCCAGCGCTCGGCGGCCCGTATGGCCAAAGCCCTAAACTCTAGGTATTAAAGATGTTCCGTAAAACCGTGGGCTTTACTTTGGTGGAACTGCTTGTGGTGATCGCCATCATCGGCATCTTGATCGCACTACTACTGCCGGCGGTTCAGTCGGCCCGCGAGGCGGCCCGCCGGGTGCAGTGCAGCAACAATCTCAAGCAACTTGGCTTGGCGTTGCACAACTACCACTTCACGCACGAGAGGTTGCCGGCGGGCGCCTACTGCTTGGATGGCAATGGCAGCTATTGCGAGAGCATCTACAATTGCCACAACTGGTTCGGATCGCTATTGCCGTTTATCGAACATCAAGCAGCCTACAACCAGCTTGACTTTACGAAGCGAACGCGGGAGTCGCCCAACAAGGAAGTCATTCTGGACTGGCAACTCTCGACCATGATGTGCCCTTCCGATCCCAACGCCGGGCTGACCTCGCACGAGCGATTTTCGCCAAGCGGCTGTCCGGAAGGGAGCCATGTCGCGGGCGACTTCACCTCGCAATCGATGGGCGCCTCGTACTTGCCCTGTGGCGGCCCGGTGGCGGCGAGTAGCAGTCGGCCGACGTCTTCACTCTCCTGGAGCGACCAACGGAACGACCAACTCGGCCTCCGCGCCGGCTCGGACGGCGGCGGCGCGCCAGGCCTGTTTGCGGCCGGCCGCGTCAGCTACTCGTTCAGCAATTGCCGCGATGGGCTGAGCAACACGTTTTTGCTAGGCGAGGTGTTGCCCTCACTGGCGGTTCACCACGTGCTGTTCCACAGCCACTACAACGTCGGCACCACGCATTACCCGCCGAACTACCACCGCGTGCTCGGTGTGGCAAACCAACCTTTTCAAGCCGGGGTCGGCGGCGGTATCGGCTTCAAGAGCCAACATCCGGGCGGCGTTCACATGACGCTGGCCGACGGCAGCGTGCGGTTCATCAGCGAATCGATCGATTACCCCACCTGGGTGTTCCTGGGCGACAAGTCCGACGGCGAAGCGGTCACGCTGCCGTAGCCGCCCACCTTCTACCGGCACGCTTCCATGCAATGGTCGTTACGTAAAATGCTTCTTGCCGCCGACCGCTGGCCCGCCTGGCTCGGGCTACAGCTCCTCTGCCTGTTGGCGGTCGGCTGTGGAGACGGCTTGCCGCCAACGGTCGAAGTACACGGCCGCGTCACTTATCAAGGGCAAGCACTGCCCGCCGGCGAGGTGACCTTTCAGTCGCAAGGCGCCGCCAACGATGGGTTGCGACGCCCGGCGACTGGCCAAATCGAAGCGGGCGGTACCTATCGTCTGTCGACCTTCTCACACGGCGATGGGGCCTTGCCGGGCGAGTATCGCGTGGCCATCAACAGCTTCGTTGGCACGCCGCCACTGGAGGAGATCGACGGTGGAAATGACGTTCGCGAGACGCGCATCCCGTTAAAATACGGCAACCCGGCCACCAGCGGACTGCAAGCCTCGGTGCCGACCGAAGGCGGACAACGCATCACGCTCGACTTCGATCTGCCGTAGGACGTTCCACCCACGGCAGGCCTTGCCAGAGGGCTGGTCGTATGACGTGGTACCGCCCGTAGTCGGTTTCTCCCCGCGAACCGGTACCTGCTTGCCAGCGTCACAAGTTGGTGGCACGATGGTAGTTTCATGGCGAGCGGCATTAAGCATTCCACCCGCCACGAGCCGGGGCGGTAGCTCAGTCGGTTAGAGCAGGGGACTCATAATCCCTTGGTCGGGGGTTCGAGTCCCTCCCGCCCTACTTGGATGTTATGCGTTAAACTCATAACGCCCAACACCTTACGCTTTACGCCAGCGTCTCATATGAGACGCTGGCGTTTTGCGTTGAACGGTCGATTTGCACCAATCCCGTGCAAATATCGTGCAACCAGAAACGTTCAGGTTGACGTAAGTCCAATAAATCGTTGGTCGCCCAAACCCTAACCATAAGGAGTTTGTGCGATGAAAGTTTGGCGAAAGCAGACAACCCGAATCCGCAACGGCAAGCATGAAAAGATTGAGTCCAAGCGCTTCTACGGGACGCTTAGAGCGTCCGACAACAAGACGAAGCAAATACCCTTGACCGAGGATAAGGCGTCGTCAGAGACGATGCTAAGGCGTCTGCAATCGGAAGCGGACAGGGATAGGGCGTTGGGCGTCCCCGTCAGTGTTCAGACCCTAAGACGACCCGTCAACGAACTGATTGGCGATTACGAAAAGCATCTTGCAAGCAAGAACAATACGCCCAAGCATAACGCCAAGTCTATCGCCCGAATCAACGCAATCGTTGATGCGACGAAAGCGAAAACGATTGGCGATTTAACTTCGTCGTCAGTCGCCCAAATTCTTAGCAAGTGGCGACAGAGGCGAAAGCGTCCAATCTCAATCGCCACTTCCAACCATTACGCCAGGGCAATCAAAAGTTTCACACGTTGGCT
>JBBDLY010000259.1:0-4572 GCA_040878585.1 Pirellulales bacterium | reverse complement strand
CGAAACTGAAGTTTCTCGGCAAGACGGCCTCGGAGGGCCGTCTTACAAATTACAGACGGCCTCGGAGAGCCGTCTTACGGCGTCTTGTTAAACTTGGGCCAAGCCGATGTCTGTTGTCGAACAGCCGCAAAACATTGATGCCGTTGATCAGCCGCAACCGGCTGCGCAGTCGCGCTGGCCGCGGCGGAAGTGGTATCTATCGACGCTCGCCTTGGGCGTAGCCGGCAGTGTGCTGTTGTGGGCGGCGCTGCCCAAGCTCTCCTGGTGGCCGCTGGCCTGGATTGCGCCGGTGCCGTGGCTGCTGCTGATTCGCCGCGAAACGCTGTGCGGCATCCAGCCCGACGTGCTCCCCAACCGGGTTCACTTCGTCGGTCATCCGTATGCCTTGATCTTCAAGTCGGGCTTGCTGTTCTGGCTGGCCGCGCTGTGGTGGCTGACCTTGCCGCACTGGACCGGCTATTTCGGCTGGATGCTGCTGTCGCTCTATCTGGCCTTTTATGTGACGGCCTTCATTTGGCTTTCGCGGGTGGCCGTGCATCGACTGCGCGTGCCGCTGCTGGTCGCAGCGCCGGTGGTGTGGATCGGGCTGGAATACACACGGGCGCATTTGCTCAGCGGGTTTCTGCTGGCCGGGCTGGGGCATACGCAGTATCAGTGGATCGAGTTGATCCAAATCAGCGACATCGCCGGCGCCTACGGAGTGAGCTTTTTGGTGATGTTCGTCTCCGCCTGCCTGGCCCGCTGCCTGCCGGACGACGGCCAGCCGTGGAGTTGGCGTCCCCTGCCGCTGGCCGCAGCAGCCCTGGCGTTGGCCCTGGGCTACGGCTACTGGCGGACCAGCGACGTGCCGACCACGCCGGGACCCAAGATCGCCCTGATCCAAGGCAATATCGATACGGTGTTCGGCGGCGACTACCTAGCCACTCGCAAGCGGACCTACGACGATTACCTGCGGCTGAGCCGCCAGGCGGTGGCCGAGCATGACGATCTCGACCTGATCATCTGGCCCGAATCGATGTACCGCGGCCCGTGGATCACCGTCAGCGAGGACGCCTGGATGGAAGCTCCCAGCGACGCGCCCGACCTGACCCGCGAGCAATCGCGACAATGGTTGGAGGCTTATGCCAAGGAGGCGGCGGCGGCGATCGCCGACACCGCCCGCACGCTTGACGCGCCGCTGCTATTGGGCGTCGATACGCAGGCGTTTGGGCCTGGCACCCGCGAGGTTTACAGCACGGCCTTGCACGTCGACGCCGACGGCCGGGTGCTGGGCCACTACCACAAGATGCATCCGGTGATCTTCGGCGAGTACATGCCGCTGGGGGACGTGTTTCCCCAGTTGTACGAGTTGTTGCCGATCAGCTCCGGCCTTGCCAAGGGGGCCGGACCGGTGGTGATCGAGGTCGACGGCGCCCGCGTCGCGCCGAACATCTGTTACGAAACCGTGCTGCCGCATCTGATTCGCCGGCAGATTCACCAACTCACCGAGCAGCAGCAGAAACCGCAGGTGCTCACCACGCAAACCAACGACGGCTGGTTCTACGGTTCCGCGGCGCTCGATTTCCACCTGATCTGCAATGTGTTTCGCGCGGTCGAGATGCATACGCCGCTGGTGACCGCCGCCAACACCGGCATCTCCGCCCACATCGACGGCAGCGGACGGATCGTCGAGGCCGGTCCTACGCGGGCCGAGCGGGTGATCGTCGCCCAAGTGCAACTCGACCCCCGCGGCAGTTTCTATCTGCAAACCGGCGATTGGCTGGCCGGCGGCAGCGCGCTGTTCTGCGGCCTGCTGGCGGGCGTCGGCCTGTGGCGCAGGAAAACGGCGCCACGGCGGTGCGAGGCCGTGTAGGCATTCCCGTCCGGCGTCGTCGACATCACACTTAATCTTAATCATGCTCAGTATCGCTCGCATGACCAACTTCACCATCCATCCGCGGCTGCTGGCCGACTGCCATCGGTTGGGCCGTTATCGCGTGTGTCACGTGCTGCTGCACCGCAACGCAGCGGCGGCGTGGTTTATTTTGGTGCCGGAGGTAGAGGCGGCCGATTTACTCGATCTCGACCCGAGCATCCGCGGAGAAGTACTCGAAGAATGTACCCTCGTGGCCCGCTATCTCAAGCAGCATCTGCATTACGAGAAGCTCAATTTCGCGCAGCTCGGCAATCAGGTGCCGCAGATGCACTTGCACGTGATCGGTCGCCGGCCGGACGACGCCTGCTGGCCGCAACCGGTGTGGGGCAACCTGCCCGAGGGCGCCACCTACGACGATGCTGCGCTCGAACAGACGCGGATGCACCTGGCCGTCGGCGGGCTGTTGGTTTGACCCGGCGTGGGCCGCCGTTGATAATGGCGGCGGAAGCTGGCAGCTTCCGTAACGAAGAGTGTAGCGGAACTCGCCGAGAGTTCCGCTGCGCGCCGCTGGATGCTCTACTCCACTGCGTCGGAATTCTGGTGAATTCCGCTACATTGCGGATGCTGGCAGCATCCGCCACGAACCTTCTTCCATAAGAGGCTTTGCAGATGCACTTCGTACTTCGCTGGCTGACGTCCCTTGCACTCGTGGCGTCGGTTGTCGCCTTGCCCCGCTGGTGCGCCGCCGATCCGGTTGCTGATCCGGTCGCCGACCTCGAAGCCTACTTGCAGCAAGACGACGGCGGCAAGCTTGTCGAGCAGCCGTTTGCCGCGGCCGCACTCAGCAAGGAGCAGGCCGACGCCGCCGCCCAGTTGTTGAGGAGCGCGCATCGGCAGCGGATTCGTCGCGAACGGGCCGAGGAGATGCAGGCCCGGCAAGTCCCCACCGGCGCGACGCCGATGAAGTTCGCCTATCAGGTGTTCGGTGACAAGCCGGCCGGCGGACGCAGCTTGTATCTTTCGCTGCACGGTGGCGGCGGGGCGCCGCCGCGGGTGAACGACTCGCAATGGCAAAATCAACAGCGGCTGTATCAGCCCGAGGAAGGAATCTATCTCGCCCCGCGGGCGCCGGCCGACACCTGGAACCTGTGGCACATCGCGGCGGTCGACGCCGGCTTCGACCGGCTGATCGAGAACCTGATTGTGTTTGAAGAAGTGGACCCAAACCGCGTCTACCTGATGGGTTACTCCGCCGGCGGCGACGGGGTGTATCAAGTCGCCCCGCGGATGGCCGACCGCTTTGCCGCCGCCTCGATGATGGCGGGCCATCCCAACGAGGCGTCGCCGCGTGGGCTGCGCAACTTGCCGTTTTCGATTCACGTCGGCGAGAACGACGGCGCTTACAGCCGCAACCGCGTGGCGGCCGAGTGGGGAGAACGAATCGCCAAGTTGAAACAGGAAGACGCCAAAGGCTACGAACATTGGGTCAAAATCTATGCCGACAAGGGACACTGGATGGATCGCGAGGACCGGGCGGCGGTACCTTGGATGGCCAAGTTCACCCGCGATCCGCTGCCCAAGCGGATCGTGTGGGAGCAAGACGACGTAACGCACACCCGTTTCTATTGGCTGGCGGTCGAGCAAGATCAAACCGGCGCCCGGGCGGTGCTCACCGCCGAGCGGGACGGCCAGACGATCGAACTGGCCAGCGAGCAGGTCGAGCGGGTAACCGTGCGGCTCAACGACGCCATGCTCGACCTCGATCAGCCGGTCACGATCCGCTTCAACGGCAAGCAGGTGTACTCCGGCCAGCCCCAGCGAACCACGGCAACACTGGCCCGCACCCTGGCCGAGCGAGGCGACCCGACCAGTATGTTCTCCGCGGAGGTTACAGTCGAAGCGCCGTAACCGGCCGATCGAAAAAAAGGGACAGGCGCATATATTGACAGCTTTGGGCAAGGTGGGCATAATGCTCGGCATGCCCAGGACCAAGCGATGCACGCCCGGCGGCATGGTTTATCATGTGCTCAATCGGGGCGTCGGCCGGATGACCTTGTTCGAGGACGACGCCGATTATCGTGCGTTCCTACGCGTCGTCGGCGAAACGTTGCGGCTGGCGCCGATGCGAATCTGCGGCTTCTGCCTGATGCCCAATCATTGGCACATGCTGCTCTGGCCCGCGGGCGATGGCGATCTATCCGTTTTCATGCAGCGGTTAACCAACACCCACGCCCAACGATGGCAGCGGCATCGGGGCCGCGTCGGCGAAGGGCACGTTTATCAGGGCCGCTTCAAGTCGTTTCCCCTGGAGGGAGATGATTATTACTACCAGGCGCTGCGGTACGTCGAGCGGAACGCCCTCCGCGCGAACCTGGTCGAGCGGGCGGAAGACTGGCGGTGGTGCAGCCTTTCGGCGTGGCACTCTGCCGAGCCAGACGAGACTTGGCCGCTGGTGCGACCGCTGCCCTGCGGCCCGGGTTGGACGGAGCATGTCAACCAACCGCAAACGGAAGCAGAGGTGGCCGCCATCCGGCGGGCAATCCGCCGCGGCTCGCCGCTGGGAAGCCCGGAGTGGGTGGAGTCGACGGCGCGAAGATTAGGATTGGAGTCGACTTTGAAGCCGCGCGGCCGACCGAAAACGAAAACGCCACGTCCGAACGAAGACACTGCCCTGCAAAGCACCTAAACCACCCAATATATGCGCCTGTCCCTTTTTT
>JBBDLY010000258.1:0-4578 GCA_040878585.1 Pirellulales bacterium | reverse complement strand
TTTTTCTTCGTTTTCTCTGTTCCCTCCTGTTCAAAAATCTGGTCACATTGCCACCTTTAAAGCCCTGGGGTGAACCACCCGTCTCAGGCGGAAACGCTTCGTCTCAACATTGTTCTTACGGGCTGGCGAATTCGACGTCGAAGTCGAACACGTTGTCGGTGTCCGGCCGCACTTCGACTGACAGCGTGGTGGTGGTATTGAACCGCGGGTCGATCCGTTCCCTGCCCGGCCGATGGTCGGCCGGCAGAGCCGCCTCCTCCGGCGTGCGCGGCGCCTCGCTTTTGGTCGAGGAGAAGATCCGCACCTGGTACTCACCCGGCGGCAGTCCCTTGGTTGCTTCGATCGCGTAGCGTCCGTCGCGAATCGCCGTCCCGCTGCTGACCCCTTGCGGCGCTTGCGGCACGAATTCGATGTTTCCTTGGTGCAAAGCTGCGCCGTCCAGTCGAACCGTGCCTTGGACCGCCTGGCGACCGAGCGGATTGTCTCCACAACCGGCGACCAGCAGGATGCCGAACGCCGTCAGTTGCCAGGCTGGGAGGCGCCGGGGCGACAGCTTATGTCTAAGACGTCGGTGCATGTTCACAGCGGATCGGATCCTGTTGCTGGGACTACGGAACGGAAACCACCTCGCCGCCGCGGGCCGTACTCAGGGCGCGCCACGATTGCAGGTCGATGTGGTCGCTGATGAACGTCACCGAGCCGTCGCATAGCGCCGCCTGCACGCCGCCGATGTGGCGGCTGCGGGCGGCGTTGGTCATCGGTTGCGAAGTGGTGTGCGGACCGACGCAGGGCGGATTACTCGGAATGGTGCCGAGATAGTCGCACCAGGCTTCCGATTGATAGACGTCCGGCTGCGAGGAATTCGGCAGCAGATAGGTCTCGAACGTAGCGGCGTTGCCCCACCAAATGAAGCCACGCAAATCGACCACGCCGCCGCTGGCGGGCGTTTGGCCTTGGACCGCTTCCGACAGCATCAGGGTGTTGCTCAGGCCGTCCTTGATGTTATCGAAACCGATCCAGATCACCGGCTGGTCGGGCCAGCCGTATTGCGGATAGGAACCGCTGCGGGTGAACGGCGCTCCGCCGTACTGCACGCCGTTGTACGTCGGCTCGGCCCCGCCATACTGCGGTGCCACAAAACCGGTATTGCCGGCGTTGACCATGTAGTTGTGCTTGGTCCAGCCGTTGGGGCGGCTCTGCGGCGAATCGGTGGGACAGGTGTAGACGGGAAACCGCTGCATCATGAACGCATCATTCGGCCCCGTGTAATACAAGTCGGAGAAACTAATCTGATCGTAGGCCGCCTGTTGTTCCAGATACGGCAGAATCCTGGGCGCCCAGGTCACCGAGACGCCCCAACTGATCGATCCGGGCGGCAACTTGTTGTGAGTAAAATGATACCCATGCATCGCCAGGGCGATCTGCTTGAGGTTGTTGGCGCACTGGGTGCGCCGCGCTGCCTCGCGCGCCGATTGCACCGCCGGTAGCAGCAGCGCAATCAGGATGCCGATGATCGCGATCACGACCAAAAGTTCGACGAGGGTAAAACCGCGGCGGTGATGATAAAATATCATCGGAGGGTTTCCTGACGGTCGCACTCGGAGTTGCTTCGCTGGCCGCCGCTGGTCGTGCGACGACGTCGCTGCCAGCGGTAGCCAACCAGCACCAGGCCGAGCGCGGAAAGCAACGCTATGGAAGCGGGTTCCGGCACCGACTGAATCTCGAAACCATTGAACATGGCGACTCCGTCGGTACTCGTCGATACTCGAAAAGTGAGCACGCCGCCGGTTGAGGACAAATTCTCGAATTGAACGTAGTTGGTATCTTCGATGAACGAACTCAGCACATCACCCGTGGTGACCTTATTACCGAGACCCGATCCAAGCACTTCATAAGACGATCCTCGGCCGCCGCCGAAGGGGTCGCCGCCGAAGATAGCGAGGTTGTATCGGGCGCCGTCGCTTAAGCCGGTCAACGTCACGTCGAACGTCACGCCGCCGCCCCCACCAAATCGAATATCGTTAAACAGGTCGAGCGCCGGAGTGAGTGCGCCGCCGAGACTAGTGCGGTTAGCACCGATGTTTCCCCCTGCTCCATAGTCAACGGTAACGGTCTCTCCGTCCAACAAGAAGGACGCGCCTGTTTCCCATGCTCGTGAAGTGGTGTCGAGCACGCCCGGCCCCACGTAGCCGCCGCCAACGGCGGAATCGACTCCAACCATGTCGGCGAGTGCGTCGCCGGCGGGTACCAGTGCGATTACCAAAAGCAACATGCGGATCAATGTATTCATCGTTGGTTTCCTTAAAAGAACTTCCGAGTAGTAATAAAACACAACTAGCAAAAGTTGACACGGCCACCGGCGGCATTGTTTGGAATGGTCATGGCTCCGCCGGGCGTTCCGGCAAAGTCGTCGCCGCGTACCGTACGCCAAGTCGAACATGGTCGAAGTGATTCTGCGTACGTGTCGCCAAACCGCCGTTGGACTTCAGTACAATCTTCAGCGGCTCGCCGACGCTCTCGTGGTCGGCGGGAGCTTCGAATTGCACGACGACCAAGCCAAATTGCCCCTTGGCTGGCTGGGGAGCATTGGTAGTCGATGCGAGCAGTCTATCTCCCGCACATAGTTCCACAGTGTAATTCGGCGAATACGCACCAAGCCGATTGCCCACCCAAACCGTCAAGTGATAAGCCGCCAATGCTTGCAGTCTCTCGTCGAGCGACTGCGACATTGCGCCTTCGTTCAGAAAACACATCTGCTCGCCCTCCGGAACCGCTTGCACGAACTCTTGCCCAAAGCGCGAGACGCCGTGACTAGCCGGATGACTCGCCACCCAGCCCGTTGCGCCGGCGCGCCAAGATTCGCCTCCGCCTAGCTGAGGCGATTCAAAGGAAGCATTCTCGATCGGGATGTTCTCCCAGCGGGGCAATTTCCGGACGAAGCCGCGCGTCCGGGCCGGCAATCTCGTAACGCTGCCGCCGACTCCCTCCACCCGCAACGCCTCGCCCGCGCGTAGCTCGTGTACCGTCGCCTCGCCCCTGCCGCCGGCCAGCCGGGCTTCGATTAGTCCCTCGAGCACGTGTACCTCGACTTGATCCTTCTCGCCCACGGCAACGGCGAACTCCGTTCCCAAATCGACGAAGTTCGCCGCCGACGTGTCGACGCGGAATCCTCGCGCCGCAGCGCCGACGCGGGCGACGAGCTCTCCCTGCTCCAGCGTCACGGCGGAACGATCTTGGATCAACAAGTGGGCCGGTCCGTGGAGTGTGATCGTAGCCCCATTCTTGAACTCGATTTCAGCAACCCCGGCATTCAATTCCAGCCGGTCTCCTGTCAGCAAATGCTCGCCGGGGCGGAGCTTGAACTGCTTGTCGGCCCACACGGCCTGATGCATGCCGCTGAGCTTGGCCACGGCCACCGGCTCAGCGGCGGTGAACGGCGCCGGACGCCAATCGGGTACCGTCCACAACGCCAAGCTCAATAAAATCGTGGTGATGAACAACCCCGACACAACCGCCGACAGCACGCCGTAATTGCAAGCCACATCGCGGAGCGATTGCCAGCCCCGACGCCACAGCCGCTCGGCGGGCAGCGAGGCCAGGCAATCCTCGGCGTCGGTTACAATGCTCACGGGAGGCGTCTCCGCTTGGCGGATGCGGCTCTCCAGCGCCGCTGTGAAACGTTCGGCGGCGCGGACTTCATCGTAGGCTTGCGTGAGCCATTCCGCGATCCGCAGTTGGTCGCGCAGCACGAGGCGGCTCGAATCGTCCGCCTCAATCAACTCAAGCAGGCCGTCGATCTCGATTTCCGACAAGTCGTCGTCGAGCAGGCGTCCCGAAAGTTCCTCGATCGTTGCCTGGCTCACGGCGCCTCCTCCCCCAGACGCGACTCGATGCACTCCTTGAGGCGGCGGCGAATCCGGACCAGCGCTTGCCGCACCGCCGCCGGGGCCATATCGACCCGCGGGGCCAGTTCCGTGGCACTGTAGCCGTCGCGATACGTGCCGTGGACCATTTGCCGGCTTTTGGGCGGAAGCTGTTCCACGCACTGCCGCACGGCCGCCAGCCGCGCCGGTTCCGGCGTTGCGTCAAGCGACTCCTGCCGGTCGAGCAGGAATTGGCTCAAACCGGTATGGAGTATCCGCTTCCTGCGAGCGTCCTTGCGGATTTCGTTCCGCACGATGTTGGCGGCGATGCCACGGACCCACTTGCCGAAATCACGCGTCGGATCGAACGACTCCCACTCGCGATAAGCGACCAACAACGCCTCCTGAGCGATGTCGTCCACCCAGTCGGGGGCAACCGCCAGCGAGCGCAGATAGACCCGCAACTGCGACTGATGTTCCAGAACACAGGCGGCATACTGTTCATGTTTTTCAGCTATTTTGGCATCCACTACCCTAGTATTGTCACCGGCGGAGCCATTAGTGACACAAAAAACATAAGTAAAGCAATTCCGCCCAAAACTCCTCCTATTGCGCAGCCCAGTCCCATCCTATAGTTGCCACGACTCATCAGTTCATGACGGACGCAGCACTAGCAGGCGTCGGTGCCAATGTTTCCAACCGATCGCCAGCCCGA
>JBBDLY010000257.1:1308-4586 GCA_040878585.1 Pirellulales bacterium | reverse complement strand
TCATGCCACGGGTACCGCGCCCGTTCGGCGTTGTCCTTGTAGCCGACCAGGCCGTAGTCCACGTAGTTGTAGCTGAACGTGCCGTCTTGGTAGAGATCGACGAGGCCGTAGCCGCCTTCGTGTTGGGGAGCGTAGGGCAACGGGTAGCGCCAGTAGTCTGCGCAGACCGCTCCGCCGCAAATGTGATGCACGCCCAGGTACTGAACGTGGTCCACGGCGTGGAAGTGGCCGCTGAGACATAGCTTGACGTTGCGATGCTTTCGGAAAAGATTGTGGATATTGTCCACGTCTGTGTGGACCCAGTCGTTGGGGATCACCAGCCCGTCGGGGTGTTGCTTGTTGGAAGGGCAGAAAAAGCAAGTCACCGTGAGAATCGGCGCATGCGTGGAGATCACGATCGGCGTGGCGGGATCGGTCTCGGCCAGGTCGCGCTCCAGCCAGGCGAACTGCGTCTCGTCGAGGTGATGCGTGAAACCGTTGTACCCGCCACGCTGGTTGTTGTCCAAGACAATGAAGTGCCAGCCCTTGTGATCGAAGCTGTAGTAAGGCGCCGCCAGGCCCGTTTCCTTCAGCGCCAGCGTCTTGCCAGGGTAGGGCGTGGAAGCATCGCCCAGGTCCCAGCCGAAATTCACATCATGGTTGCCCAGCGTATAGCGGACAGGCAGCGTGCAATGCTCCTGCATGATCTTGTTATAGATTTCCCATTGGGCGACGGCGCTTTCACGGGTCGCCCAAAACGCATCGGTGATGACGTCGCCGGTATGCAGGATAAAGTCGGGAGCGTCGGGCAAGGCGTGGACATGGGCGAGCGCCTTGGGGTAACCCTCGTCACTGGCGCAGAACGGCATCGTCTCGCCCCCGCCCACATGCGTGTCGCCGAAGTGGACAAAGCGAAACGCACGGTCGGCCGTCTCGTCCGCGGCGGCGGCCTGGGCGCGGCTGCCGGCGCTAAAACCGCCGGCCAGCATCCCGCCGCCGGCGGCGACCACGGTCCCCTTCATGAACGAACGTCGATCGAGATTGCTCATCGCTCGGTCCTTCGTGCTAGTCGTCCATCACCTCTTTTTCGCGCGCCGCGGCGACGTGGTTGACTTTGTCCTCGTATTTCTTGGTCAAGTCTTGGATCTGCTGCTTGATTGTGTCGCGGTCGTCTTCGCTGAAGGTCTTGTCCTTTTCGCCCTGATCGGCGTGCTTGTTGCCGTCGCGGCGGATGTTGCGGATCGAAACCTTTGCCTCCTCGCTCAATTCCTTAATCCGCGAGACCATCTTGCGGCGGACCTCGGTCGACAGCGGCGGAATGTTCAGCCGGACCAAGCGGCCGTCGTTTTGCGGGTTGTAGCCTAAGTCGCTGGCGATGATCGCCTTTTCGATGTCTTTCAAGGTGCCGGGATCGAACGGGCGGATCACGATCTGAGTCGGCTCCGGCGCGCTGACCGAGGCGATCTGCTTGAGCGGCGTGGGCGAACCGTACACTTCCACCCGCAACGAGTCGACCAGTCCTGGGTTGGCGCGGCCGGTGCGGATGCCGCTCAGTTGATGCTTGACGGCGTCGACCGTCTTTTCCATCCGTTCTTCGGCGTCGAGAAGAATTTCGTCAGCGTCCATCGTTCGGCTTCCTCGTTCTTAAAGCATATCAAACTTGCGCTTTGACTTCGCTGCCGATCAGCGTGCCGACGCGCTCTCCCCGCACGGCCCGTTCGATATTGCCCGGCTTGTTGAAATTGAACACCAAGATCGGCATGTCGTGCTCCATGCACTGGCTGATGGCGGTTTGATCCATCACTCGCAGATTCTGGTCGCGGACTTGCTGGTAGCTCAATTCGCGATAGAGAATGGCGTGCGGGTTGACTTCGGGATCGTCGCTGTAGACGCCGTCGACCCGGGTGGCCTTGAGCAAGATCTCCGCTTCGAGTTCCAAGGCCCGCTGCGCGGCGGCGGTGTCGGTGGTGACGAACGGGCTGCCGGTGCCGGCGGCCAGGATGACGATGCGGCCTTTTTCCAGGTGCCGCTTCGCGCGGCGGCGGATGTACGGCTCGGCCACGCCGTCCATGCGGATGGCCGTCAACAGTCGGGTTTGCGCCCCGAGCGATTCCAGTCCGTCCTGCAAGGCGAGGCCGTTGATCACGGTGGCCAACATGCCCATGTAGTGGGCGGTCGCCTCCTGGATGCTGGCATTGGCCGACACGAACTGCGCACCGCGCAGGATGTTGCCGCCGCCGACGACGATGGCGATCTCCGCCCCGTGCGAGGCGGCCCGGATGGTCTCCTCGGCCACTTGGGTGACGCAATCCATCGAGATGCCGCGCTCCCCCGCGCGAGAGAAGCTCTCGCCCGAGAGCTTGAGCACCAACCGCTTAAATCGCGGCCGCTGGTTGCCTTCCTCGGTCGGGGCTGCCATGAAATGATTCCCTTTTCGGCGTGGTAGTGATGGGGTGACGATGCGTGGTATTTCGGAATTCTGGCGAATTCCGCTACGGTTTTGGCCAGTTCCGTTACGCTTCCTCGGGTTTCATTTCCCAACTGACGAACTGCTTGACGGTCATGCCGGCCGCCTTGGCGAACTTGCCGACCGTTTGCTTGTCGTCCTTCACAAACGGCTGATCGACCAACACCCGCTGTTCGAAGAACACCCGCATGCGGCCGTCGATCATCTTCTCGATGATGTTTTCCGGCTTGCCCTCCTGGCGGGCGGCCTCGGTGAGGATGTCGCGTTCCGCCTGGATCTGCTCCGGCGGCACGTCGTCGCGCTCGACGCATTGGGGGTTCATGGCGGCGACATGCATGGCGACGTCCTTGGCCGCTTCCGCCGTGCCCCCTTCCACCTGCACCAGCACCCCTTTGATGACGCCGGCGTGGTGGGCGTAACCGCCGCAGGCCCCGTCGAGTTTCACGATGCGTCCGACTTTGAACACCTCGCGAATGCGGTTGAACAGTTCGTCTTTTTGGTCGCCAAGGGTGGTGCCGGGTTGGCTGGGAGAAGGCTGCTTAAGCAGCGCTTCGCCGTCGGCGGCGCCCGGCCCGGTCGCCAGTTGCTGGGCCAGGTCCTGGGCCAACTGGATGAACTCCTCGTGCGCGGCGACCGGCGCGCTTTCGCAGCGCAGTTCGACCATCGTGCCGACCCCCTGCTCCCAATCGGTATAGATGCCGATGCGGCCAGTGGTGGTCTCGCGGCCGACGCGGGTTTCCTGCACCTTGGTGCCGGCCTTGCGCAGTTCGGCGACGGCGGCTTCGGCGTCTCCGCCGGTCGCTTGCAGCGCCCGCTTGCATTCCATGAGCGG
>JBBDLY010000257.1:0-1208 GCA_040878585.1 Pirellulales bacterium | reverse complement strand
CGGCATCGCGTTACCGGGCCGCTTCGGCGCCGGCTTGCTCGGGGGCGGCGCCCTCGTTCTCTTGTTGCGTCCGCGAGGCGGCTTCGGTCTTGCCGGCCAACACCGCGTCGGCCAGCATACTCAAGATCAATTCGATCGAGCGAATGCTGTCGTCGTTGCCGGGAATCGGCAGGTCGACGACGTCTGGGTCGCAGTCGGTGTCGATCAAGGCGACCGTCGCGATGCCCAGCGCCTTGGCTTCGCGAATGGCGTTGCGTTCCTTCTTGGGATCGATAATCACCATGCACTCTGGCAGGCGATTCATCTTTCGCATGCCATTGAGGTTGCGATACATCTTGCGATACTCGCGCGACAGTGCTGATTGCATCTTCTTGGAATACTTTTCCATGCCGCTCCCCTCGCGCAACTCTTCCAGCTCTTCGAGCCGTTTCAGGCGGCTGCGGATGGTGCGAAAATTAGTGAGCGTGCCGCCGAGCCAGCGATCGCTGACAAACGGCATGCCGCAGCGCGACGCCTCGCGCTCCACCGTTTCGCCCGCTTGCCGCTTGGTGCCGACGAACAGAATCATGCTGCCGTTGGAGGCGACTTGCTGCAGGTACTTCCGCGCCCGCAACAGGCCGCGAACGGTCTCGCGGACGTCGATAATGTGAATCAGGTTTTGGCGGCCATAAATATAGGGCCGCATTTTGGGGTTCCAGTGACTGGAACGATGCCCGAAATGGACCCCCGCATCGATCAGGTTCTTTACCACGGACTCTGCCACGAACACTTCTCCTTAACAGGCTGCCGGCCGTCAGCACACCGGCGAAGTCCCCTCGAACGGCCGGCTCGGCCACCGCGGCCTGCTAGCAGTTTGGGGCGTCCGACGTTGAACCGGAAGCAATAGACGGTCGAAAAAAGTCGCAATGGACTCACCGCTCGCGGACCGGGCACGACGGCAAGCCATGCATAGTACCGGCTTAGCTCAAAAGGGTCAATCGGGCGATCAGCAATCGGCAATCAGCGTGGTCCCTGATCCCTGATCCCTGACCCTGAGAGGCTGTGAACATATTGAACTAAAACATGGGATTTCCACTACAACATCAGGCCGCACCACACTAGTGACCGTTTTTTTGGCGCCAACCGGGGGCTAGCGCCCTGCGGCTGATGTTGGAGGGCGATTTTTTTCACAACCTCTGATCCCTGATCCCTGACCCCTGATCCCTGAA
>JBBDLY010000256.1:0-4588 GCA_040878585.1 Pirellulales bacterium | reverse complement strand
AATCTTATCAGCCGCTTGCAGCGTTCACAACATTGAGCCGAGGTAGCGTTGGTTATTTGGGTCAGGCAGCCAATACTCCGCCTGAAACACCTTGCTAGTGGACCGAGCAGTCCTTCGTCCCCGACCTCCAGCGGCTGCTACTTCACGGTTCCACACGCGGCGTCCGAGGGGACTGTCGAGGCGAAGCGGGACTTCCATGGGACTGCCGCTAGGCGGTCTCCGTTTGCTACAATCGGTGCTTGGCGTGGTTCGCGCGGCGTGGGATGTTTCGTGTGGGAGAGTAGATCCGTTGGCCTCGACGACCGACAAGCAGGGCTGGAATACGGTGGCGATTGTCGGCGTGGGTCTGATCGGCGCCTCGATCGGGTTGGCGCTGCGCGCGCGGGGACTCGCCCGAACGGTTGTCGGCGTCGGTCGCTCGCGGCCCTCGCTCGATACCGCTGTTGAGTTGCAAGCCATCGACACGGCCACGACGGACCTGGCCGACGGCGTCCGCGATGCGGAATTGACCATTTTCTGTACGCCCGTGGGCCTCATCGCCGGCCAGGTTGGCGAGGCGGCTCCCCACGCGCCGGCCGGGGCGCTGTTCACAGACGCCGGCAGCACCAAGCAGGCGCTGTGCGAACAGATCGCCGCGGCCGAAGTCGCGCAAGGCGTGCTGGCCGGCGGCGTGCGGTTCATCGGCAGCCATCCGCTGGCCGGCGGCGAGCAATCGGGTCCGGCGGCCGGCAGGGCCGATTTGTTCGTCGGACGCAAGGTGATTGTCACGCCGACGGGCAACCATCGCGAGGAAGACGTCGCGCGCATTGCATCGTTTTGGGAGTCGCTCGGGGCGTCGGTCGAGCGGATGACGCCCGAGCATCACGATCGGGCGTTGGCCGCCGTCAGCCATGTGCCGCACTTGATCGCCGCACTGCTGGCGAATGAAACGGACGATCAGCATCTGTCGTTGGCATCGACCGGCTGGCTCGATACGACTCGAATCGCCGCCGGCGACGTGGAGATGTGGAAGCAGATTGTCGCCGCCAACCGCGGCAATATCGTAGAAGCGCTATTGCATTTCGAAGGATCGCTGGCCGCGCTGCGGGAGGCGATCGAGTTGGATCAACATCACAAGCTGGAAAAGATACTCGCCGATGCTAGAAGCAAACGACAAGCTGTGGGAAATTGACATCTACCCCGGCGACGGCCAACCCGACTTGCTGGGCCGCTCCGTGGCAGCCGACGCGCACGACCTGGGGCTGGAGCTGGCCGCCAGCGACGTGCCGATCCGCGCCGCGCACGGTTACCTGGTGCAAGGCCGCATCGACGCCGAGCAGATCCGCCAACTGGCCGCCGAACTGTTCGCCGACGGCGTGGTTGAGCAAACCGTCGTGGCGGCGGTCGGCGACGCCGAACTGTCGACTCCGCCGCCCGGATACAGCCAACTGGTGCAAGTGCTTCCCAAGCCGGGCGTGATGGACCCGGTGGCCCAAAGCGCGGTGGCCGCGATCGCCGACTTCGGCATCGAGGCCGCCACGGTCCGCACGCTCAAAAAGTATTGGCTGCCGGACCAGGACGAGGCGACCTTGGCGCGGCTCTGTTCGAAGATATTGGCCAACGATGCGATTGAGCAGGTAGTGGTCGGGCCGCTGCCGTTCGATCATCTGGAGGTCGGTTCGTCGTACGCGTTCGAGTTGGTCACCGTACCGATTCGCGATCTGGAAGATGACGCCTTGATGCAGCTCAGCCGCCAGGGCCAGCTCTACCTGCAACTGGCCGAGATGCGAACGATACGTGATCGATTTCGCGAATTGGGCCGCGACCCGACCGACGCCGAACTGGAAACCCTCGCGCAAACCTGGAGCGAGCATTGCAGCCACAAGACGCTGGCCGGGCGGATCGCCTACCGCGGTCCGCTCGACGCCGCTGGCACGGTCGGCGAACGCCGCTTCGAAAACATGCTCAAGGAGACGATCTTCGCCGCCACCGTCGCGATTCGCGAGCAGTTGGGCGCTGACGATTGGTGCGTCAGCGTGTTTGCCGACAACGCCGGCATCGTGCGGTTCGACAATGAGTACAACATTTGCTTTAAGGTCGAGACGCACAATCATCCCTCGGCGCTGGAGCCGTACGGCGGGGCCAACACCGGCATCGGCGGCGTGATCCGCGATCCGCTGGGGACCGGCATGGGGGCCAAGCCGATCTGCAACACCGACGTGTTCTGCTTCGCTTCGCCCAACGCTGCCCGCGAGGAATTGCCCCCCGGCGTGCTGCATCCCCGCCGAGTCATGAAGGGCGTGGTCGCCGGCGTGCGAGACTACGGCAATCGGATGGGCATTCCCACGGTCAACGGCGCGATCTTCTTCGACGACCGTTATCTGGGCAATCCGCTGGTCTACTGCGGCAACGTCGGCCTGATCCCGCGGGCGATGTCGTTCAAGGAGCCTAAGGCGGGCGACTACATCGTGGCCGTCGGCGGACGGACCGGCCGCGACGGCATCCATGGCGCGACCTTCAGCTCGGCCGAGCTGACGCACGAAAGCGAAAGCCTCTCCGGCGGAGCGGTGCAGATTGGCAACGCAATCACCGAGAAGATGGTGGCCGACGTGATACTCGCCGCTCGGGATCGCGGGCTGTACAACGCCATCACCGACTGCGGCGCGGGCGGCTTCTCCAGCGCGGTGGGAGAGATGGGCGAAAAGATCGGCGCAGAGGTTTGGCTCGACAAGGCCCCGGTCAAGTACGACGGACTCAGCTACACCGAAATCTGGATCTCCGAGGCGCAAGAGCGGATGGTGCTGAGCGTGTCGGAATCGCAGTGGGAGGAGTTCGAGCGGCTCTGTTCGTCCGAAGGGGTCGAGGCGACCAGGATCGGCCGCTTCGTGCCGACCGGCCGTCTCAAGTTAATGTATGGCGACCAGCAAGTGGCCGATCTGGCAATGGAGTTCCTGCACGACGGTCGGCCGCCCGTCGTCCGCGAGGCGACCTACCAGCCCCGAGCCGAGCAGCCGCTGACGCCCGCCGTCGAGCCGCAAGATATCGATTACGGGACGACGTTGAAGTCGATTCTCGGTTCGCTCAACGTGGCCAGCAAGGAATGGGTGATTCGCCAGTACGACCATGAGGTGCAAGGGGGCAGCGTGATCAAGCCGCTGGTCGGCGTGGCCAACGACGGACCGAGTGACGCGGCGGTCGTGCGGCCGGTGCTCGGTTCGTATCGCGGTATCGCCGTCTCCTGCGGCATGAACCCGCACTACGGCGATTTCGATACCTATCACATGGCGGCCAGCGCCATCGACGAGGCACTGCGCAACTGCGTCGCCGTCGGCGCCGACCCTGCGACCATCGCCATCCTCGACAACTTCTGCTGGGGCGACTGCGAGAAGCCAGAAACGCTCGGCTCGCTGGTCCGTGCGGCGGTGGCGTGTTACGACCTGGCCGTCGCCTGGCAAACCCCGTTCATCAGCGGCAAGGACAGCTTGAACAACGAGTTCAGCTACTTCAACGCCGCCGGCGAAAAGCAGACGATCGCCATCCCGCCGACTCTGCTGATCAGCGCCATGGGACAGGTCGACGACGTCACCCGCTGCGTGACGATGGACCTCAAAGCGGCGGGCAACGCGCTCTATCTGGTCGGGGCAACCAAGGACGAATTGGGCGGCTCGCACTTCGCGCTAATCAACGGCTTAGCCGGCGGCAGCGTACCGCGGGTACAGGCCGCAACGGCCAGGGCGACGTTCACGGCGATGCATCAGGCCATTCACGCCAAGCTGTGTGTTGCCTGCCACGACTTGAGCGAGGGAGGCCTGGCCGTGGCCGCCGCCGAGATGGCCTTCGCGGGCGGCCTGGGCGCGGCGCTCGACCTCGACGCGACGCCCGGCGAAGATCCGTTGCTGGCGCCGCACGTGCGGCTGTTCAGCGAGTCGAACAGCCGCTTCTTGTGCGAAGTGCCGGCGGAATCGGCGGCCGACTTCGAGGCGGTGTTCGAGGACGTCGTGCCGTTCGCACGAATCGGCGAGGTTAACGATACGGATGCACTAATAATAACAATGAATCGTCAGGTTCTTCTGCAAGAGTCGATCGCCGACTTGAAGGAAACTTGGCAAACACCGTTGCGCTGGTAGTAACAGACAGAAAAATCTTGGGAACAGAAAAATGAAAGCTGGAGAGGAATAGCATCAGCAAGAACATCTTGTATTCCGTCCTCTAATTTTTCTGTTCCCTTCATCTTTCTGTCTTAAAGAAGCGACTTCAATAAGCGATCCAATAAGACATGCCAAAACCGAAAGTTCTTATCCTCCGCGCCCCTGGCACCAACTGCGACGTCGAGACGGCCTTCGCCTTCGAGACTGCCGGCGCCGCGGCGACCACCATGCACTTGAACCGCCTGCTCGAATCGCCTGCCGCCGCCGACGATTGTCAGATCCTCTGCCTGCCTGGCGGATTTAGCTATGGCGACGATATGGGCGCCGGTCGCGTGTTCGGCAACCAGATTCGCCATCATCTGGCCGAGGCACTACATCGCTTTCGCGATGACGGCAAACTGCTGCTGGGCATCTGCAACGGCTTTCAGATTCTTATCAAAAGCGGCCTGCTGCTCGATGAA
>JBBDLY010000255.1:0-4596 GCA_040878585.1 Pirellulales bacterium | reverse complement strand
AATCTCCCAACGAAATCCCCCGAATAACAACACTTTCAGGACAGACACTAGCTAAAGACGATCCAGGCAAGCGAAGCGTCGCCAGACCGTCGCCCCGGATGGTTGGGCTGGGGGGGGGACGAGTTGGCCCGTCTGCGGTTAGAAGCCGCAATCACGTTGCCCGCAGACACGCTAGCAGTACTTCGCTTCGAATTCGGCCAGACGTCGCTTGATCGCTTCGTCGCTGGATATCTCGTTGCGTTCGCGGGCGGACTGGAACTTGTATTCAAACTCTTCCAGCACCTCGCGAGCTTCCATCGTGCCGGTCGTACTCAGCCGGTCGGTGAACAAGATGCCGTCGAGGTGGTCGGTTTCGTGCTGCACCACGCGGGCGTACAGGTCGTCGATTTCACCGTCGAACTTTTGGCCCGAGAGATTGTAGGCGGTCACGTTGATCCGCTCCGCTCGCTTCACCGGGGCATAAAATCCTGGAATGCTCAGGCAGCCTTCCTCGGCCTCGGCCGTGCCTTTGCGTTCGCCGATCACCGGATTGATGAAGACTTGCTCCAGATCCTTGGCGGCCGGGTCGGACTCGACATTGCAGACAAACAGCCGCAACGGCAGTTCAACCTGGTTGGCCGCCAGCCCAACCCCCTTGGCTTCATACATGATCTCGAACATTTCGCGCACAATGTCGCGCAGCTCGCCGTCGACCCGCTTGATCGACTTCGAGACGTGCCGCAACGCCGGATGGGGGTATTCTACGATCCGCAAGAGTCGGCTCCTGGGGGAGGAGGTTTCAGGGTTGAGGTTTGAGAGGCTGTAAAAAATCGGCATTAAACATCAGCCGGAGGGCGCTAGCCCCCGGTTAGCGCCAAAAAACCGGCCGCTAGCGCGGTGCGGCTGATGTTGTGGTGGCACCCCCTGCGTCAATTCAATTTCTTCACAGCCTCTCAGGCCTCCCTAATCATAGAGCGATTGGCCGTCGGCGTGAATGCCGGGTGTTTCCATTGACCGAGATCGAAGCTCTTTCTACGATGAAGTTTAGGAGCAAGATTCCATGCAACAGGCTAGCCTGAAACGCAAAGAAGTGCATGCCCAGTTTTACGAAGGCGCCAGCCGCTATAGTGGGCTGCCGGCCTGGATCGGCTCGTTGGTGTTTCACATGATCGCGATGGTGGTCGTGGCGCTCGCTTTGTTTTTGCGTCCGGCGCCGCCGGGGCAGGCCGATGTCCGCGAGGTGAGTGCCGCGATTGTGCTCAAAAAGATCGACGCGGCGGGGGAGTATTACGAAGGCGAGGACGATCAGCCGCAAATGGCCGAGTCGGCCGCGGCCGGCGCGGAGATTTCCCAGGCCGAGGCGCTCCCCAGCGAAAGCGAGTTCTCAGCCGACGTCAGCAGCTCGCTGCCCGATGCCAGCTTCGGCGCCCAATTTGGCGATCCGGGCGAGGGGGCCGGCGGCGGCAATGTCGATCTCGCGAACGGCGGCGGGGGGCCGGGCGTGCGGAATATCGAAGGAGGCAAGGCCCGCACCGGCGTGTTTGGCGTGGAGAGCGAAGGCTATAGCTTCGTCTACGTGTTCGATTGCTCGGCCAGCATGAGCGCGCCGGCCGGTCGACCGCTGGCTGCCGCCAAGCAGCAGTTGTTGGCAAGTCTCGAGGCATTGGACAAGTCGCACCAGTTTCAAATTATCTTTTACAACCGCGAACCGTATCTGCTGAACCTGACCGGCGTGGAAGGTCGATTGGTCTTCGCCGAAGAGAAGAACAAGCAGCAAGCACGCAAGTTTGTCGCCGCCATCGACGCCCAGTTGAACACCAATCACGAACCGGCCTTGATGATGGCGATTCGCATGCGTCCCGACGTGATCTTCTTTCTAACCGATGCGGACGATCCGGTGCTCACCGACGAACAACTGCGCCGCATGGCGCGGCTCAACGCGGGCGGGGCCGTGATCAACACCATCGAGTTCGGCACGGGCGCCCCGCCGGCGCGGCCCAACTTCCTGATGCGACTGGCGCACGAACATGGCGGTCAGTATCAGTATGTCAATGTACGGCAGCTACCATGAATGGCATTGGGCGGTGCATCGATCGCGGGAAGAATGCGGAATGCGGAATGTGGAATGCGGTGCCAGCGACTCTCCGCACCAACTCGTGTAAATTCCGCCTGCGCCGCATTCTGCATTCCGCATTCCGCATTTATGCCAGTCTAATCGTCGTACTCTCGTTTGCGTCGATCCTCCACGCCGACGTCGTCACCGTCGCGCACGGTCCCGATGGCCGTCAGCGGTTGCGGCGGGAAGGGGAGGTGATGGACTACACCGGCCAGCAGGTTGTGCTGCGGTTGCCCAGTGGCCGGCAGGTCGAGATTCCGACGAAGGACGTGGTCGCCGTCGATGCCCAATACGCGCCCGAGCATCGCCAGGGCGACCTGGCGATGGCCGCGGGGCGTTACGAAGAGGCGCTGGCCCACTATCGATCGGTGCAAAACGAGCAACGCCGCTGGGTGCGGCGACTGCTTGGCTCGAAGGTGGCGCGCGCCTTGCACGGACTGGGTCGCAATGCGGAAGCCGGAAAAATGTTCTTGGCCGTTTTTGGGGACGACCCAGGCACGCCGTATCTGGACGCCATACCGCTCGCCTGGACCGCCGGCGACAAGGTCGACGCCGCCACCGCCGCCGATTGGCTCGCCCAAGGCAACAATTCCGCCGCCATGTTGCTGGGGGCCAGCTATTCGATTGGCGGCGAGCAGCAAGGCAGCGCCCTCCGGGCGCTGGAAGCGCTGACACGCGATGCCGACGAACGGATTGCGGCCTTGGCCGAGGCGCAGTTGTTTCGAGCCAAGTTGGCCGCGGCCAGCGAGGACCAACTGCGACGGTTCGCCGCCCAAGTCGATCAAATGCCCGACTCGATCAAAGCCGGCCCCTGGTACGTGTTGGGCCGTGGTTACGCCCAACAGGGACGCCACGTGGAAGGGGCCGAAGCGCTAATGCGGGTGCCGATCCTGTTCCCCGAACAGGGCAATCTGGCCGCGGAGGCGCTATTGGCATCCGGCAAGCTATTGGCGGCCCATGCCGAGGATGCCGAGGATCAGCATGAACTACTCCGCACGGCAAGCGACCTTTATCAAGAGGTGCTGATCCACTACGCTGATTCCACCGCCGCTGGCGAAGCCAAACAGCGGCTGGCCGAAGTTCGCCGGCAATTGGCCCGGCCATCGAAGCAAAGGAATTAGCAGCATGGAAGCGAGAAAAGCATCTCAGATTTCAGATTTCAGATTTCAGATTTCCAAATTTCGCGTTCTGGTCTGCCTTGGCGTTTTGTCGCTCGCAATGTTGGCGCCGTCGCCAAGTTCCGCTCAGCCGGCTGCGGATGATGATTCTTCAGCCGTCGCCAGCGACGAGAACGCCGCGGCAGAGAAGCTCTCACTGTTGGCGATGATCTTCTCCGGCGGATTGACCGGTTTTATGTTCATCGCTTTCCTGTTCGCCCTCTCGGTCGGCACCGCGGCGTTGGTGATCGAACATTTTCTCTCGATTCGGCCGCACGTGCTGATGCCCAGCGGTTTGGCCGAGCAGGTGCAACAGCACCTGTTGTCCGGTCAGGTCACGCAAGCCGAGGCCGCCTGCCGCCAAAATCCCAGTTTTCTGGCGTTCGTGCTGCAGGCGGGCGTGGCCGAGGTCGACGGAGGCTGGTCGGCCGTGGAGAAGGCAATGGAAGACGCCGCCGCCGAACAGTCCGCCCGGCTGTTTCGCAAGATCGAGTATCTTTCGGTGATCGGCAACATCGCACCAATGGTCGGTCTGCTCGGTACGGTAGTGGGCATGATCTTCGCCTTTCAGGAAATCAGCATCACGCAAGGCTCGGCCAAGGCGGGTGAATTGGCCGGCAATATCTCGATCGCGCTGGTCACGACCGTCGGCGGCCTGTTGGTGGCGATCCCCGCGTTAAGCGCCTTCGCCATCTTTCGCAACCGGGTCGATCAACTCGTGGCCGAAGGGTCGTACATGGCGCTGCACGTGTTTGCCCCGCTGAAGCGCCGCCGCGCGAATCCGCGCCGCGGGACGCCCACGCCGCCCGCGCCGCCGGAAGGATTAAGCCCATGAAGATTCCAGCTCAGGTAGGGCGCAGCGGCTTGCACTTTAATATGACGCCGATGATCGACGTGGTATTTTTGCTGATCATCTTCTTCCTCGTCTCCAGCCATCTGGCCAAGCAGGAAGTGCAGGCGAATGTCGAACTGCCGGCCGCGGCCAGCGGCAACGAGCCGACCGAACTCGAACAGGCGCGGGTAACCGTGAACATCGTCTTTCGCGATGGTGCGTATTCGCTCCTGTTTGGCGCCGAGCCGGTTACTGCGGAGGACTTACAGCGGCGGATTGTTGCCAGCCGCGAGCGGCTGGGTGACAAGCTGGAAGTGCGGATCCGCGCCGACCGCCGCGTGCCGTATTCGTTTGTGGAACCGGTCATGGTCGCCGCCGCCAGGGCCGGCGTGTGGAATATCACGTTCGCCGTCGTCGAAAGTCAGTAGTTCCAATTTGTATAATGCTAACGAAGCTCGACAACTTCAGTGGTGGCAACGCTAGCTGTCAGCTATCAGCCGTCAGCAATCAGG
>JBBDLY010000254.1:0-4614 GCA_040878585.1 Pirellulales bacterium | reverse complement strand
CAGACTTTATTGATGGGAGCGGGAAATACGTAGGATGGGACCATTGTCCCGTCCGGACAACGTGATTTAAGCTTCACGGACGGGACAATGGTCCCATCCTACGTATTTCCCGCTCCCATCTGAACAGTCTGGACGGAACACTAGCCCGTGACGGATTTCGCCGCAGCGGCGCTCTTCGGTTTGACAAAGAACCCGATCACGACCAGCGCCAGGTAGACCACCACCATGCCGATGATCACCTTGCCCTCCAGCGCGGTTTGGGGGCTGGAGGTATTGGTGGCCTTGTTGTAGATGGAGGTGATCGCCCACACGGTTGCCCCCAGCGTGGAGACGCCCATCAGCACGTTCCAGGCCAACATTCGGCCGCCGGTCGGTTTCTCCGCGCCCATCAGCGAGCGGCTGTTCATCATCATGTAGAAGGTGACGTAGGCGATCGGCAGCAGCATGGCGCCGAACGTGCTGGCAACCACGGTAAACCAGAACTGCGAGGTGCCGCCCCACACAAACGGCCACATTGCGCCGATCACGCCGGCGACCAGACAACCGGCCGCGTAATACATCTTGTGGTCGGGCTTGCCCACCGCCTCGCAAAACACGAAGCCGTTAATCAGCATCAGGATAATGATCGTGGAAAAGCCCATGCCAAACACACCCAGGCCGAATACCCGATTAGCGTTCTTCTCGCCGATCAACGGCGCCAACGTGCCGGCCAGCGCCGCGGCGTTGCGTTTAACGGTGGATGCGGCAATCCGCTTCTCGGCTTCCGGCAGGGCGGCCATGCGCGCTACCGCCGCCGCTTGCTCCGGCGCGCTTAGGTCGGCATACGGCGTGCCTGCTTCCGATTCGGTGGCAACACGCTTCCACAACGTACCGCTGGTTTCCTTGAACAACGGACTCGTTTGGAACGTGGCCGGATCGGTGCTGAGAAACTCGGCGTCCGCTTTGGCGTTGAACGCGAAGGCCGCGGCAATCACCACGCAACTGGTCACCACCACGTAGGGAATCGCCATACCGGTCATCAGGTCGAAGCGGGCAAGACCGCGGAAGGTCTTGTCCCAGCCGCGATGCAGCATCGAGTACGGCATTAGGAACGTCATGTTGATGCCTACCGCGGTCGCGGTGGCCGCGATCATTTGATCGCGCTGCATCGGTACGATCTCACTACTCCAAAATGCCTGGCCCGCTTCGGGCAGACCCGCGACCAATGCGCCGATTTCGCCGGAAGGGTTGAACAACTGAGAAGGATCGGGAATGAAGCCGGCGAAGATCGCTCCCCAGTCAAGTTGCCCCTGGAGAGTCAGGACGACCACTACGCCAAAAAAGCAGAGCACGATCATGCCCACCAGTCCCTTGAGCAATAGGTCGAACACCTTGGCCGCGGCGCCCCGCCGCGCATTCAGAAAGACCACGAATGAAACGATTGCCAGGATGATCAACGACACGATCACTTGGGCCGAGCGCGAGTCTTCCCAGGCGTCGGGAAGCAGGTTGTTATTGAGCGACGTATAACAGAGCGAGAACTGCGGCATGCACCAGATCATATTCGCCAGGCTGGTGGCGATCAGCCAGCCCCAACCGAGCACCGGATTGATGTGCTGGTTGATGGCGTCAAACGGCCGCTCGCCGGTCGAGAGCGTCACGTAGCTGATCGCGCTGAGCATGACCACGCCCATCACGATCGCCATCAATTGCAGCCACAGCATGCTGACGCCGCCCAGCGCCCCAAGGAACAGCGCCCCGGCCAGTGAGCCGCCGCCGAGGGTGATCGCGCTTTGCAGCCATCCAGGTCCGGAGAGTCGCATGTAGGCGCCGAGCGTGGCGCCGGTCCCCTTGGCTTGTGCGTCGTTGAGAAGTTTCCGATCCTGTTCGACCTTGCTTTGCTGATCGCTCATGATTGCCCTGTTTTTCAGAGATTGTCATTGCCGCCTTCGCCCCCGCATCGATCGACGCTCCCCTGGGCATTCCGCTTACAGTCCCTTCGCCGCCAAGTAACGTTCCGCATCCAGCGCGGCCATGCAACCGGTGCCGGCCGCGGTGATTGCCTGGCGGTAGTAGTCGTCGGCCACGTCGCCGGCGGCGAAAATGCCTTCGACGCTGGTGTAGGTCCGCGCCGGGGTGGTCCACCGCAGGTAGCCCTTGTCATTCATTTCCAACTTGCCCTTGAGAAAGTCGGTGTTCGGCGTGTGTCCGATCGCCAGGAAGAAGCCGCTGGCTTCCAGCTCCCGCGACGGCTCGCCGACGGTGCTTATCAACCGCACGCCGGTCACGCCCCGTTCCTCGTTGCCGAGCACTTCTTCCGTCTCGGTGTTCCAGAGGATCTCGATCTTCTTGTTGTCGAACGCTCGCTGCTGCATGATTTTCGAGGCCCGCAGCTCGTCGCGGCGATGGACCATGTAGACCGTGCTGGCGAACTTGCTGAGGTAGTCGGCCTCTTCCACCGCCGAGTCGCCGCCGCCGACCACCACCAGCGGCTTGTTGCGAAACCGGGGCAGCGCTCCGTCGCAGACGGCGCAGGCGCTGACGCCGCGATTCTTATAGTTGTTTTCCGACTCCAGACCCAGATAATTCGCCCGTGCGCCGGTGGCGATAATCACGGCGTGCGCCTCGATCACCTCGCCGCCGAGGGTCGTCAGTTTGAACGGCCGGCTGTCGACGTCGATATCCACGATGTCGTCGGTCACCACCCGAGTGCCAAAGTTCTTGGCCTGCTGCCGCATCAGTTCCATCAACTCAGGTCCGCTGACGCCGTGCTTGTGGTGCGGGGCCATCATCTGCCGCTGTTTCTCGTCGATAGCGTCGTCGAGATACGCGCCCAGATCGCCGGCCGGGAAGCCGGGGAAATTCTCCACCTCGGTCGTCAGGTTCAACTGACCCAGCGGCAGCGTGCCGTTTTCGTCGTTCTCCGGCGTGATGGCGCCTTCGTACAGCAGCGGCTTGAGTTCCGCACGCGCTGCGTAAATGGCGGCGGTCCAGCCGGCCGGGCCGCTGCCGATGATGACTACATGCTCAGGCAAGTTGATGTCCTTTGTGTTTTGAGGCTTGAGGCTTGAGGCTGGAGGTTTGTACTGGCCGCCACAACATCAGCCGCACCGCGCTAGCGGCCGGTTTTTCGGCGCTAACCGGGGGCTAGCGCTCTGCGGCTGATGTTGGATGCCGGTTTTTTTCGCAGGCTCTGAGGTCTGAGGGAGGAAAGTAAGGCCGATCGGTTCTTGGCCCTGATCCGAACCCGCTATTATAGAGTCTGCGTGGCGGTCGTCTAGTTGATTCGTGGGTTGATTCGCTTGTTGCGTCGGCGGCGATGCGATAATCTGGATACTTGCCGGGGTTCGCCCGACGTCTCCATCACAGGCTGCTTTTCAGTTATTCGCCCATGACCACCTTACTCGTCGCCGTCGCCTCGTTCGTGGGCTTCATCGTGGCCTATCACACGTATGGCCGTTGGCTGTCGCGGAAGATTTTCCAACTCGACAAGCAGGCTATCGTGCCGGCGCATGAACTGCGCGACGACGTCGACTTCTGTCCCACCGATCGGCAGATCATCTTTGGGCATCACTTCACCAGCATTGCCGGTACCGGACCGATCGTCGGTCCTGCCATCGCCGTCTTCTGGGGGTGGCTGCCCGCGTTGCTGTGGGTGGTGTTCGGCTCGATCTTTGTCGGCGCGGTACACGATTTGGGGGCGCTGGTCGTCAGCTTGCGCAATCGGGGACAGACGGTGGGCGAGGTTGCCGGCCGCCTGATTAGTCCCCGCGCCAAGATTCTCTTTCTGCTGGTGTTGTTCTTCGCCCTGACGATCGTGCTGGCGATTTTCGGACTGGTCGTCGCCTCGATCTTCAAGCTCTATCCCGAGTCGGTGCTGAGCGTGTGGCTGGTGTTGCCGCTGGCGGTGTGTGTCGGTTTCTGGGTCTACAAGCGGCGGGGAAACATCTGGGGCGTCTCGCTGATCGCCTTGGGATTGCTGTACGCGGCGGTCTACATCGGCTGCGAGTATCTGCCAATATCGCTGGCCGGCGTGTCGGGCAACGAGTGGCTCAACCCGATCGTGCTGTGGACGCTGGCTTTGTTTGTCTATTGCTTTTTCGCCTCGGTGCTGCCGGTGTGGGTGCTGTTGCAGCCGCGCGACTTTGTCAACAGCCTGCAACTGGTCGTGGCGTTGGTGCTGCTGGTGGTGGGGATCGTGGTGGTGGGCCTGACGGGCGAGGCCGACATCGCCACCAGCGCGCCGGCGATTGTTAAAGCGGCCGACCGACCGCTCGACGCCCCGCCGATCTGGCCGTTTCTGTTTATCACGATTGCCTGCGGTGCGTGCAGCGGGTTCCATTGCCTGGTGAGCAGCGGCACGACCAGCAAGCAAATCAATAGCGAACAAGACGCCCAGTATGTCGGCTACGGGGCCATGTTGACCGAGGGCGCCCTGGCGGTGATTGTGATCTTGGCCTGCTGCGCGGGGGTCGGCATGGGGCAGTTCCAGCGGCAAACGACCGCCGAGTCCAACGCCGTACTGCAACCCTATAGCTGGGTCGCCAAGGAAACGGCCAGCGGCGAGCGACTGACCGGAAGGGCCGCCTGGCGCGACACCTACAATCTGGAGGCAGGTTGGAGCAAGTTTCAATT
>JBBDLY010000253.1:0-4617 GCA_040878585.1 Pirellulales bacterium | reverse complement strand
CAGGGCTGGAACGACCGCATCAACCAGACGGCGGTCGATGCGTATGAAAGCAACATGGTCAACTTCGTGAACGATATCCGCAAGGATCTGGGCGTCGAGCGTCTCCCCTTTGTGATTGCAAACACGGGAATCGGCGGCTGGACGAATCCGGAAAGATACAAGAAGAAGGTTGAGAAACTCATGACCGCGCAGCTTGCGCTGGCCGATGCCGAAAAGTATCCCCAGTTCCAAGGGAACGTGGCCGGTGTCGAAACGCGAGATTTTCAGCGCAGCCGGGAAGAGTCTCCTTCCGGGCAGGGGTTCCACTGGATGCGGAATTGGGAAACGTATTATCTGATCGGCAAGTCGATGGGCGATTCGATGGTTGACCTGCTGGCTGCTTCGCCAGGCAAGCGAGAGCAATAGAACCGTTCTGGACTGCGCAAAATCGAGACTATTTGGTAAGGGAATTCCAACGGTTTTGTCCCCGGAGAACGGAACGGAACCTGGGCGGAACGTAGCGATCGAACAAGCCGCGAAGCGGCGGCAGCACGTAACCTGGGACGTCAGTCCCAGGTGAAATGCCGCACATGCTATCGGCTGAGTGAACAGCGCTGTCGATGAACGGCGGCTTGCCGAGGCCGAACATAGCCGAGGCCGGCCGCGGGCGAATGGCGGCCTCGGTCGAGTTCCGCCCGCCGGTGGCGCGTTCTTCTCGTCCGCTGATTCAGGTGGAAAAGCTCTCCTGGGGTTGCGGCACGCTTGCTACCGCTCGCGTGCCTCCACCCCAGGCTACGCGCTGACGTCCCTACCGGGACTGGTAGGGAACCTTCGGTTCCAGATCGAACGAACTTATGGGAGGAACAAAAGCCGGTTAAACGATGGCACCCAACATTTCGCCATTTTGCGCACCCCAGAACCGTCCTCTAAGGAGGTCGTGCACCTTTTAAGTGGCTTTTAGGTTGCGCTTTGGTGCAATTCACATCGTCTGTGCGAGGTCGGCGATCAAGTCTTCGGGATCTTCCAGGCCCACGGAGATACGCACCAGACCGTCGGTGATGCCGTGGGCGGCTCGGTCGGCGGCGTCGTAGCTGGCGTGCGACATCAGCGCCGGCTGCTCGATCAGTGATTCCACCGCGCCGAGACTGACGGCAAGTTGAAACAACCTGGTCGACTCGACAAGCCGCTTGGCGGCCGCCAGGTCGCCGTTGATTTCGAACGACAGCATGGCCCCAAAGCCGCCGTCCATCTGCTGCTTGGCGACGTCGTGGCCGGGATGGCCCGGCAAGCCGGGATAGAACACCTGCTTGACCTGCTCATGCTGATCGAGGAACTCGGCGATCTGCATCGCGCTGCGGCACTGCTCGCGAACTCGCAGCTCCAGCGTCTTCAGTCCCCGCGCGGCAAGAAAGCTCTCCAGCGGACCGAGCGTGGCGCCGGTGGCGTTTTGCACGAAGTACAGCCGTTCATAAAGATCGCGATCCCTGGCAACCAGTGCTCCGCCGAGCAGGTCGCTATGCCCGCCGATGTACTTGGTCGCCGAGTGCATGACGATGTCGGCGCCCAGTTCCAGCGGCCGAGTCAGCACCGGCGTGGCGAACGTGCTGTCGACCCCCAGTAGCAGGCCGTGCTTGTTGGCCAGCGCCACCACACCGCGGAGATCGGTGATGGACAACAGTGGATTACCGGGCGTTTCCACCCAGAGCAGCTTCGTTTGCGGCGTAATCGCCCGCTCGAACGCTTCCAGATCGTCGCTGCGAGCCAGCGAGACGCCGATGCCGGCGCGGTTGCAGATCTTGTGAAACAGCCGGTAGCTGCCGCCGTAGATGTCCGCCCCGGCCAGGATGTGGTCGCCGCTTTCCAGCAGCATGGTCACGCAATGGGTGGCGGCCATGCCGCTGGCGAAGGCCAGCGCCCCGGCGCCCCCCTCCAGATCGGCCAGGGTGGTTTCCAGATTCTTGCGTGTCGGATTGCCGCTGCGCGCATAGTCGAACTCTCCCCATTCGCCGGCGCCCGGTTGCACGTAGGTGCTGGCCAGATGGATCGGCGGCACGACGGCCCCGGTGGCGGGATCGGCGGCGTTGCCGACGTGGATGGCTCGGGTGCGAAATTTCATCGGCTTGCTTCAACTCGAATTCTTGCAGAATGTTAATGGATGGACTCGACCAGGCGTATCAGGTTTGCGACCGCAGTGGATTACGTCAATTGCCGGGCGCGAACAGCGGCCCGACGAGCGTCATGGTCAGCGCGGTAATCAGCAGCACGCCGATAATATTCAGCCACAGGCCGGCCTTGGCCATTTGCGGAATGGTGACCTCGCCGGAGCCGAAGATAATCGCGTTCGGCGGAGTCGCCACCGGCAGCATGAACGCGCAGCTCGCGGCCAGCGTCGCCGGAAAGATCAGGATGTAGGGGTGTACGCCCAGGCCAGGCGCCAAAGCGGCCAGCACGGGCACCAAGGTAGCGGCCGTGGCGGTGTTCGACGTCAGTTCAGTCAGGAACAGGATACCGGCGGCAACGCACAACACCATCACGATTACCGGCGCCCCGGCAATGTAAGTAGCTTGCGCACCGAGGAACTCCGCCACGCCGTTGGCCGCCACCGCCGAGGCCAAGCTCAGGCCGCCGCCGAATAACAGCAGAATGCCCCACGGCAGGCCTTTCGCGTTCTCCCAGTTCAACACAAATCGCTGCTCTGGACTGCCCGAGGGAATGACAAACAGCAGCATCGCGGCGGTCATGGCAATGCCTTCATCGGTCAGCGAAGCGAAGGGGCGCAGCGTCGTCTCGCCGATGGTCACTTGCAACGGGGTCAGCAGCGAGCGGGTGATCCAGAACGTGACGGCCAAAATGAACACGATAAACGTCGCCCATTC
The DNA here is from genome assembly GCA_040878585.1 of Pirellulales bacterium. Classification (GTDB taxonomy): domain Bacteria; phylum Planctomycetota; class Planctomycetia; order Pirellulales; family UBA7805; genus JBBDLY01. Next base: position 1,762 of record JBBDLY010000253.1, on the reverse strand, counting down.
ACCGCGATTCGGCTTGCCGAGTTGTTGCACTTGTTGTTCTATCAGCTCCGCGGCGCCAGGAATCTGCTTGACGCGAATCGGGTACAGCACCTTGGTCAGCAACAGCCAGGTAAGCGGCAGAAAGACCATTGCCAGCGGTACGCCCAGCATCATCCACCGTGCGAAGCTGATTTGCGTTTGATACTGTGGGTCGATCTTGTCGTCCAGGAATCCGGCCAGAAAGACGTTCGGCGGCGTACCGATAATGGTGGCGACGCCCCCGATCGAGGCGGCGTAGGCGATGCCCAACAGTAAGCATAGCGCAAAGTTCTTGCCCATCGAGTCGTCGCCCGACTCGGTGTTGCCGTGCGTTTTCAACAGTGCGATCACGCTCAGCGCAATTGGCAGCATCATGGCGCTGGTGGCGGTGTTCGAGACGAATGCGCTAAGCACCGCCGTAACCAGCATGAAACCGCCAATCATGCGGGTCGGTTGCGTGCCGACGATCTTCAGCGTGGTCAAGGCAATCCGCAGGCCGAGTCCCCATCGCTGCATGGCGATGGCCAACAAAAAGCCCCCCATGAACAGAAAGATCAAAGGGTTGGCATACGGGGCGGCGGTGGCCTTGATGTCGGCGATCTCGAGTATCGGAAACACCGCCAGCGGCAGCAGCGCAGTCACGGTAATATCGACCGCCTCGGTCAGCCACCACAGCGCCATCCAGAGCATGATCGCCAGAGTGGCCTGGCCGGCGTGCGTGAAGGGGACTTCAGTGCCGGTTGCATCGCCATACGTGTCCGGCAGAAGCAGATACAAGGTCGCCGCGGCGAGCGGCGCCAGCACGAGTCCGGTCCATTGCACGATCCGCTGTAGCTGTTTGCCGTCCACTCAGGCGCCATCTCCTCGGGTTGCCGCTACTGGTCGATCGCTTCCAAAGCTTGAGCCAGATCGTCGATCAAATCTTGCGTGTTCTCGATGCCGCAGGAAAGGCGAATCATGTTGTCGGGAATACCGAAGGCACGGCGTTCTTCCGGCGTGCATTCAAAGTAGCTCATCACCATTGGCTGCTCGATCAACGATTCCACCCCCCCCAGGCTCGGTGCGATGCGAGGTATCTTGGCCGCGTCGACCACGTTGGCTGTCTGCCGCCAATCGGCTTCACGGAGCAGAAAGGTGACCAATCCGCCGAAGCCCCGCATCGTTTCCCGGGCGACCTCATGATACGCGTGATCCTCCAGCCCCGGATAGTACACTTTCTCGACCCGCGAATGAGCAGCCAGGAATCGGGCCACCGCCAAGCCGTTGGCATTGTGCCGTTCCATCCGCAATTCAAAAGTTTTCAGGCCCCTCAACAGCAGGTAGATGTTGTGCGGGCTATTGATCGCCCCCATAATTCCCCGCAACTTGCGAACCGGCGCCAAGCCCTCCTGCGAGCCGGCGACCACGCCGGCCAATAGGTCGTTGTGACCGCCGAGGTACTTGGTTGCCGAATGCAACACGTAATCGACCCCCGCTTCAATCGGCCGCAAGTTGTATGGCGTGGCCAGCGTGGCGTCGATCAGCGTCTCCACTCCGTGTTGCTTGCCCACTTCGACGAACCGCTCCAGATCGATGCAACTGAGATGCGGATTGGTGGGGGACTCGCTCACGAGCAATTTCGTGCGTTCATTGATCGCCGCCTCCATCGCGTCGTAGTCGCACGCCTTGACCTGCCGTGTCACGACGCCAAAGCGGGACAAGTGCTTCGCGCAGAATTCGCGACTGCGGTGATAGCACTCGTCGA
>JBBDLY010000252.1:0-4624 GCA_040878585.1 Pirellulales bacterium | reverse complement strand
TCGGTCGACGCGCTGTTCGACAACAACCGCTGCAAGCGGCCGGTGCTCGGCAGCAGCAACCGCCCGCTGAAGAGCCTGACCGACATGATCAAGGGCAAGCAGGGCCGCTTCCGCGAGAACCTGCTTGGCAAGCGGGTCGACTACTCCGCCCGCAGCGTGATCGTGGTCGGTCCGTCGCTGAAGCTGCATCAATGCGGCTTGCCGAAAAAGATCGCGCTGGAATTGTTCCAGCCGTTCATCATTCGCCGGCTCAAGGATCTCGGCCATGCCGATACGATCAAGAGCGCCAAGAAAATGCTCGAGCGCAAGGACGCCGAGGTGTGGGATATTCTCGAGGAGGTGATTCGCAACCATCCGGTGCTGCTGAATCGTGCTCCCACGCTGCACCGCATGGGCATCCAGGCGTTCGAGCCGGTGCTGGTCGAGGGAAACGCCATCCGACTGCATCCGCTGGTCTGCCGTGGCTTCAACGCCGACTTCGACGGCGACCAGATGGCGGTTCACCTGCCGCTGTCGATCGAAGCCCAGGTGGAAGCGCACACGCTGATGATGTCGGTGCATAACATTTTCAGCCCGTCCAACGGCGCGCCGATCATCAGTCCTTCGCAGGACGTGGTGATGGGCAGCTATTACATGACCGTTTCGCTGCCCGACATGAAGGGCGAGGGAATGGTGTTCGCCCATCCGGATGAAGTGGAGACGGCGTTTTCTCAGAAAGTAGTCGACTTGCACTCGCGGATCACCGTTCGCATGCCGGAAGGGACGCCTGTCAAGAGCGTCGAGACGGGCGACGAATACGTACCGATGAAGATGGTCAAGACAACCGTCGGCCGCGTGCTGTTCAACGCCGCACTGCCGTCGGGCATGCCGTTTTACAACCTGCCGATGCGGTCGAAGGACCTGGCCAACGTAATCTCCGACTGCTACCGCCTGCTGGGCCGCGGCAAGACGATCATTCTGCTCGACGACATGAACCAAATCGGCTTCCGCCAAGCCACGCTCAGCGGCTTGTCGTTTGCGACCGACGACTTGGTGACGCCGGAATCCAAACCGCGGATCATCAAGGACGCCGAGAAGCTTGTGCTGCAAACCAACAAGCGGTACGCCCGCGGCATCATTACCGAGGGGGAGCGGTACAGCCAGGTGCTCGACGCCTGGACGCACGCTCGCGAGCAGATCACGGCCGAAATGATGACCGAGCTGGAAAGCGATTTCCGCTGGTCGGGCTACGTCAATCCGATCTACCTGATGGCCCACTCCGGCGCCCGTGGCGGCGTGGAGCAGATTCGTCAGTTGGCCGGCATGCGCGGTCTGATGGCCAAGCCGAGCGGCAAGATCATCGAGACTCCGATCAAGGCCAACTTCCGCGAGGGGCTGTCGGTTTTGGAGTACTTCTCGTCCACGCACGGCGCCCGCAAGGGTCTGGCCGACACGGCGTTGAAAACGGCCGACTCGGGTTATCTTACCCGCAAGCTGGCCGACGTGGCCCAGAACGTGGTCATCACGATGGAAGACTGCGGTACCTCGCAAGGCATCACCAAGGGGGTGATTTATCGGGGCGAGAAGGTCGAAGTGCGTCTGAGCGATTCGATCAAGGGCCGCATCAGCCGCATCAACATCGTCAATCCGATCACCGACGAGGTGATCGTCCGCGAAGGCGATCTGGTCACCGGCGACATCGCCCGCAAGATTGAAGAACTGGGCCTGGAAAAGATTCAGGTCCGCAGCCCAATGACGTGCGAAGCTTCGCTCGGCATCTGCCGCCGCTGCTTTGGCATGGACCTGTCGACCGGGGCGATGGTCGAAGAAGGCATGGCGGCCGGCATCATCGCCGCGCAAAGCATCGGCGAGCCGGGCACGCAGTTGACGATGCGGACCTTCCACATCGGCGGCGTGGCCAGCCACGAAATGGAAGACAACGAACTGAAGGCCAAGAAGGGAGGCGTCGTTCGCTATACCCGCTTGAAGGTCGTGACCAACGACGAAGGCAATCAGGTCGTGCTGACCCGCAACGGCGAGATCAGCCTGCTCGACGACAAGGGCCGCGAGATCGAAAAGTACGAAGTTCCGGCCGGTGCCACGCTGATGGTCGACGAAGACAGCACAGTCGAGCCGAACGCGGTGCTCTGCACGTGGGACCCGTTTAGCATTCCGATTCTGGCCGAAGTCTCCGGCAAGGTCCGCTACGAAGATCTGGTCGAAGGCGAAACGGTTCGCAGCGAGAAGGATCCCAGCGGCCACTTGCGCCGCATGATCACCGAGCACAAGGGAGAACTGCACCCGCAGGTGGTCATTGAGGACAGCGAAGGCAAGATCCTGGACTTCTACTACCTGCCCGAGCGCGCGTACGTCGAAGTGCAGGAAGGTAAGAAGATCACCGCCGGAACGCTGGTCGCCAAGACGCCGCGCGAGGCGTCCGGCACACGCGACATCACCGGCGGCTTGCCGCGGGTGACGGAGATCTTCGAGGCCCGCAAGCCGAAGGATCCGGCCGTGATCGCCGAGATCGACGGCACCGTCGAACTGCTTGGCGAGAAGCGCCGCGGCAAGCGGACCATTATCGTCCGCAGCGAGAGCGGCATCGAACGCGAACACCTCGTCTCGCACGGCAAGCACCTCAAGGTGCATGCCGGCGACTTCGTGCGAGCGGGCGAGGCCTTGGTGGACGGGCCGCTGGTGCCGCACGATATCCTCCGCATCTCGGGCGAGGAAGCAGTGCAGCAGTATCTGGTGCGTGAAATCCAGAACGTTTACCGATCGCAGCGCGTCGAAATCGATGACAAGCATATCGAAATCATCGTGGCCCAGATGCTCCGCAAGGTGAAAATCGAAAGCCCTGGCGACACCAGCCTGCTGCCGGGCAACGTGATGGACAAGTTCGAGTTCCGCAATGAGAACGAAAGCCTCTCCAAGTGCGTGAAGATTACCCACAAGGGAGACAGCGACTTCAACGTCGAGTCGATCGTTCCCAAGGACGCTCTGGAGCAGGTCAACTCGCAGATCGAGGCCCTTGGCGGCGAGATTGCCAAGGGAACGCGGCCGAAATCGGCGACCGCTAGTACGCAGTTGCTCGGCATCACCAAAGCGGCGGTGCAAAGCTCCAGCTTTATCTCGGCGGCCAGTTTCCAGGAGACGACCAAGGTGCTGACCGAAGCGGCCCTTGCCGGCAAGGTCGACCGCCTGGTCGGCCTGAAGGAGAACGTCATTCTCGGTCATCTGGTTCCCGCGGGAACCGGCTTCCGCACCTTCCAGGAAGCGGAAGTGCGGATTCGACCCGAGGCGCTGGAAGCGCTCTCCGCCGAGAAAGACCGCGTGCTGGCCCGCAGCTTCCCGCTGCTGGATTCCGCCGGCGACGGCGAGGACGGAGCGGGTACCGACGAACGACCCAAACCGGCCCAGCCGGCCAGCAGCTTGGAAGCGTTGCTCGGCGGCAAGGGCGCAGGCGACGCGGAGGAAGCCGACGAGTAGATTGCCGCTGGCACTGATAAACCGTCGCCGTCAATCCGACGCTGACAAGCGGTGCGTCGGCACGGGGCGGCCAGGTCGAAAGCTTTGCGTTTGTCGGAACTCGACCGCCAGACGGCGCGATCGGGCTGCTTGTTCCACGGCCGCTTCCACGAGTGCGTGGAGGCGGTCCGGGTCGATCGCCACCCGCGCGTTCACCACCACCTCGGCGCTGCATGTGACGCACCCGCTGGCCAGCGACAGTTCGGCCGCGGCCTCGCGGCTGGTGAGATTGGCCACGCCGTAAGCGCCTTCCCATAAACCAATCGCCTTGAGATGCGCCGTCTCGGCGTCTTCAGCGCTCAGTGCGGTTCGCAACCGCTCGACAATGTCGACGAGCAACTCATCAAGCGCGAACGGCGCCTCCGAGGTGACTCGCAGGCTGCTGTTGAGCCAACCGAGTTCTGCCTCACCCGCGGCGTAGACGTCGTAGTCAATCTCCAACACGCGGCGGCCGAACTGGCCGCGCTGGTCGAGCACTTCCAGCAAGGCGTCGAACCCTTGGCCCGTCTTGGCCGAAACGTGCAGCACCGCCGTGGCGGGGAAATCGCGGTTCAACAGCGCCGTGAGTTCGGCGACCTCCTCCGCGGCGAGGCGGTCGATCTGGTTGAGCAGAATAAAGTCCGCCTCCTCCAACTGCTTGCGAAAGATATACTCCGCCTTCGGCGAGAAGCCGCCGCCCGACTCGTTGCGGAGGATCTTCAGCCCATGCGACGGCTTGAGAATCACCCCGTAGGGGGCGACGTCGAGGTGGTCGCCGGAGAGCTTCATCAACGGCAGCACCACCGTGGCGACCAGATCGGTGCAACTGCCGACCGGCTCGGCCAGAATCACATCGGGCCGCTCATCGGCCGACAGCTCGGCCACGGTGCTGGTCAACTCGTTGAAGTTGCAACAGAAGCAGGCGCCGGCCACCTCGCCTACCTGGTATCCTTGCGAACGCAACGAGTGCGTGTCGACCAAGTCGGTCGCCTGATCGTTGGTCACAATGCCCACCCGCCGGCCGGCGGCTTGATGGGCGGCAGCCAACCGGGCAATGGTTGTGGTCTTTCCGGCGCCCAGAAAGCCGCCGATCATGATAAAGCGAATGGGCGGCATCGTGGCGGCTACTCTTTCATTC
>JBBDLY010000251.1:0-4666 GCA_040878585.1 Pirellulales bacterium | reverse complement strand
CGGCCAGGTGCTTGCTCGCCAAGGCGTCGGCCAGGGCGTCTTCCTCGACGATCGGACCGCGGGCGACGTTCACCAGCACTCCGCCGGGTTTCATCTTGGCGATGGTCTCGGCGTTGAACAGCCCCGCGGTTAGCGGCGTCAACGGCAGGCAGAGGATGACGACGTCGCTGGCGGCCAGCAGCGCGTCGAGCTGTTCCGGCGGCCACAGTTGGTCGACGCAGTCGGGCTTGTCGACCGGGAACATATCGACCGCCACAATCCGGCCAGCCAAGGGGGCAAAAACCTCCGCCATGCGGCGCCCCACGCCGCCGAAGCCGACGATGCCGACAGTGCTATGCGTGACGTCGCGGGTAGGACGGCGAATGAATTCCTTCCGTTTTTTTGCCTCCCAAAAGGTGACAAAGTTCCGCTGCACGGCGATCACTAGCCCCAGGGTATGTTCGGCGACTTGATCCGACAGCACGCCCGAGGCGCTGGTGACGACGATGGGCGAGTCGATCACCGGCGCCGTCAAGCAATGATCCAGGCCGGCGGCGGACGATTGAATCCACTTCAGCCGGCCGCTACCCACCACCTGCCGCCAGTCGATCGGCACCTTGGCGTGGCCGCAGTAAATGTCGGCCGCGAAGATTTCCTCGGCTACGCGTTCCTGGCCGGCGTCGATTACCTGATATTCGGGTGCGGCGGCCCGAATTTGCACCAAGTGGCGGTCTTCGGCGGGAAAACAGAGCACCAAACGTTCTTTTAGCATGGCCTACGCTATGGGGGGCGAAAATACTGGCAAAGGGCTTACAATTCTATTAGACTGAATGAATTGGAGTGAGCAAGCACTCCCTGTTGGGTAGTTCCGCGGTGATGGACCCCTTGGTCTGCATCTGGCGGCTCGGCCCGCCCCCGCCTTGCTGTTCCCGCCTGCCAACTGGAGACCGTGACCCTTGTCCAAACCGTTTCAAATATCGATCCTCACGGTCGTCTCGATGGTGTTGCTGCGCTTGCTGATCGGAGGGCACTTCTTCAGCCAGGGCCTCGACAAGCTCGATCCGAGCTTCTCGGCGGCCGGGTTCCTCTCGCAGGCCAAAGGCCCATTGGCGCCGGCATTCCAAGGCGTGTTGCCGGACTTCCACGATTGGAACAAGCTAATGGCCCAGCCGCGTGAGGACAAGCCGGCCGCCGAAGGGGCCGCGGCGGAGACTTCCTACGGGGCTTGGAAATCGAAAATCGAAATCGACTGGCTCGCCTATGTCGAACGAGCCAAGAAGCACTTCGCATTCAATGAGGAGCAAAAGTCTAAGGCTGATAATTTTTACAAATACTATGTCCGCTCGCTGGCGACCTATCTGGAAGAGTCGGAACAGGAGGTCAACGAATACCGGCACGATCTGTTCCGCCTGAAGAAAATGCGTGCCACGCCTATCGCGGAGCAGGTGCCGTTCCAGCAGGAGCGGATCGAGAAGAAGGCGGCCGAAACGGCCGCCAAGGCCAATGAAATCAAGGCCGCCGTTACTGCGATGGAAAAGCAATTCCAGCAGGATCTCCGCGAATTGGCGACCCGTGAGCAATATGCAGCGGCAAACGACATGCGGAGCGACTCGGGGAGGCTGGCCACAGTGAACATGGCCGTGACCTACGTCGTATTGGGTGTAGGGGTCTGCCTGATCCTAGGGCTGTTCACGCGGTTGGCCTCGGTGGTCGGTGCGCTATTCCTGTTGAGCGTGATTCTCACCCAGCCGTTTTGGGTGGCCGGGACGGTGCCGACCTGGGAGCAAGGCATCGAAATGTTCGCCCTGTTGGTGCTTGCCAGCAGCCACGCCGGCCGTTGGGCGGGACTCGACTTCTTCATCCACGCGCTGTTGGTGGCGCCTTTCAGTAAATCAAAGTAGTACCGTAAATCAAAATTAGCGAAGTGCGGTTGAGTGCAGTCGGGTTCGTGCCGCCGGCGCTTAACGAACTATCTCGGATTCGGAAGCAATTGCCATGATGCATCTCACCAAGCAAAAGGCCGAAGCGGCGCCTGCCTCGAGCGGGTTCTCTCGTCGCGATTTCATCAAGGGGAGCGTCGCCGCGGCGGCTGTCGGCGGCGTGGGCCTGGGGGCGATGTATTTCGGCTACGATCGGGCCTTGGCCCGTCCGCTACGAGTCGGCGTGATCGGTACCGGCGACGAAGGAAGCGTGCTGATCGGCGCAATTAATCCCGACTTTGTCGACGTGGTGGCGATTGCCGACATCCGCCCCTATAACGTCTATCGGGCGTTTCACGGGGATGAGTCTTCGCAGGCGGCCTACGCTGCTCGGCCCGGGCTGCTGAAAAAATACGGCTGGCCTAGCGAGTCGGCCGCGCGGCGGCATGTCAAGGTGTACGACAACGGCTATGAAGAAATGCTCGACGATCCCAACGTCGAGGGAGTGATCGTTGCCTTGCCGCTGCATCTGCATGCCGAGGCGTCGATCAAGGCGATGGCCAAGGGCAAGCACGTGTTGTGCGAGAAGCTGATGGCGCAAACGGTACACGAGTGTAAGGAGATGGCCAGAGCCTCCGGTCGAGATCAATTCGACAAAGTGCTCTCCGTCGGCCATCAACGGCATTACAGCGTGCTGTACGACGATGCGGCAGAGCAAATTCGCCGCGGCCTGATCGGCGACCTACATCATATCCGCGCCCGCTGGCACCGGGGCAACCTGCCGGGCCGCGATAGTTGGCAGCCGCCGTTGCCAAACGAGTCCATGAAAAAGCAGCTCGCCAACTACCACGCCCAGATCGACCTGTTGATGAAGGACGTCGAAAACATGCCGGCCGCCCTGCAGGTCGATCGGGACAGGTTGGATACGGAATTGCGCATTGAGGCGGCCAAATACCTGGACCATCAGGTCGATGCGGCCAAGTTTGGCTACCAGGGGGGCACGTTAACCGGCGGCGGCAATTCGTACGAGTATGGTCCCTTGGAAGAACTGATTCGCTGGCGATTGTTCAACCGTACCGGAGGCGGCCTAATGGCGGAGCTGGGCAGTCACCAGTTGGACGCGGCCAGCATCTTCATCAGTTGCTTGCACGATCCCGACCGAGCCGGCAACAAGGTTCATCCACTGAGCGTAAACGCGGTCGGCGGCCGACACACCTTTCCGCTCGACCGCGAGGTGGACGATCATGTCTACTGCTCGTTCGAGTTCCCCGCACCGGGATACGACGAAAAGGCCAACCCGCACAAGAAGATCGTGGTCACCTATTCCTCGATCAACGGCAACGGCTTCGAGGGTTACGGCGAGACGGTCATGGGGACCACTGGCACGCTGCTGATCGAGCAAGAGGCGGAGTTGCTGTACGTGCCCGCCGGCGGCGCCACGAAGACCAGCGTCAAGGCGACCAAGGGGGGCGGCCCCACGCTCGATACGACGCAAAGCGGCGGTTACGTCGCCGCTGAGAAGCAGACCGGCGACAGCGGGCCGGTGAGCCGCGGCTATACCGAGGAAATCGAGCATTGGGCTTGGTGCATTCGCGAGAAACAACGCGACCGCTATACGGACGCCGCCCCGCGGTGCGGTCCCAAGGTCGCCCTGGCCGACGCCGCGATGGCGCTGGTTTCCAACATGTCAATCGAAGAAGAACGACGCATCGACTTTGAACCGGCCTGGTTCGACGTCGACAGCGATGAAACTCCAGAAGGCGTCACGCCGGATCTTTCGAGGTCGAGGTACAAGATATGAACTTAACCCCTGAAGAACGGCAATGCGGCGAAGAGAACTTCCATGCCGCGCTGGGCAATAAGCTCGTGCGGTACGACTTTCTCAAACAGTGCATCGCCGAACGACTGGCCACCGGCGCAGGCTTGGGCGCCAAGTACTTCGGTTACGGCGAACCGCCGAGCGAACCGGTCCGCGTCGGCGTAATCGGCACCGGCGACGAGGGTGGCGTGCTGATCGGCGCGATCAATCCCAAGTACGTGCAGGTGGTGGCCATCGCCGACATCCGTCCTTACAACATCTATCGCGCGTTTCACGGCGACAGTTCCAGCGCCAACGCACTGCGGGTACGGCCCGGCCTGATTACCAAGTACGGTTGGGCCGACGAAGCGCAAGCGCGGCGGACGGTCAAGGTGTACGCCGATCGCTACGAGGAACTGCTCGACGACGAAAGTGTCGAAGCGGTAATCGTCGCTCTGCCGCTGCACTTGCACGCAGAGGCTTCCATCAAGGCAATGCGCAAGGGAAAGCATGTGCTGACCGAGAAGCTGATGGGGCACAGCGTTCACGAGTGCAAGGAGATGGCCCGCGTCGCCGCCGAGACCGACAAACTGCTGGCCGTGGGACATCAGCGGCATTATAGTCCCCGCTACAACAGTGCGGTGACACTCGTCAAGAACAACCTCATCGGCGACGTGCATCACATCCGCGCCCAATGGCATCGCGCCAATCTGCCAGGCAACGATAGCTGGCAACCGCCGTTGCCCGACGAGCAGATGGGCAAGGAACTGGACGCCGCCCGCGAGGAACTCGACCAAGTCAAGCAGGCATTCGAGAGCAAGCGAGATGCAGCCAGAGCAGCGCTGACCAGTGGCGAAGACAAGAAGAGCCAGGACCTGAAGGAACTGTTCAACAAGTGGGACGACGAGTTGGAGGCGCATCCCAAGGAAATCGCGGAACGAACCGCGGAATTGGCGACGCTCGAAGGGGC
>JBBDLY010000250.1:0-4677 GCA_040878585.1 Pirellulales bacterium | reverse complement strand
TGAACCCTGAACCATGAACCCTGAACCCTGAAAACTGAAAAATGACACCTGAACCCTCCCTCGGACCGTTACAGATCGCCCAATCGTTCCAAACGGTCGTTCGGCGGGCGAATCTCCCCCTGCCGCGGGCTTGGCAAGGTTCGCGTAAGCTAACTTCTGGTATACCATTGAATTCAGGTACTTCGCCCAGCGCCCCAACCCGCGACGGATGCGTCGATGATCCACGTCCGAGATCTGCAAAAGTATTACGACGATCTCAGCCGTGGGCGGCAAGTGGCGCTTTCCGGCATTAGTTTCGACGCGCACGAGGGCGAGATTTTCGGGCTGCTCGGTCCCAATGGCGCGGGCAAAACCACCGCCCTGCGTATTCTGGCCACTCTGCTGCGTCCGACCGGCGGAACGGCCACGATCAACGGCTACGACGTGGTCAAGCATCCCGCGCAAGTGCGGCACGAGATCGGCTTCGTTTCGGCTGGCACCGCCGTCTACGATCGCATGACCGCCTGGGAGATGGTCGCCTACTTTGGCGGCTTGTATGGGCTGGCCGACGACGTACTCGCCGAACGCATGGAAGGCATCTTCGACCGGCTGCAAATGAACGAGTTCCGCGACGTGCTGGGCGGCAAGATGTCGACCGGCATGAAGCAGAAGGTCTCCATTGCCCGGGCCATTGTGCATGATCCGCCGGTAATCATCCTGGACGAGGCCACCAGCGGGCTGGACGTGCTGGTCGCCAGGGCGCTGCTGCAAACCGTGATGCAGCTTCGCGACCAGGGCAAGTGCATCGTCTATTCGACGCACATTATGCGTGAAGTCGAGAAGCTATGCGACCGGGTGGCGATTGTCCACAAGGGAAAAATACTGGCGAGCGGCACGCTGGACGAAGTGCGGCAACGCCATGGCGAGCAGGATCTCGAAGAGCTGTTTTTCCAGTTGATCCTGGGAAACGAGCAAGGCGGCTTGCGGCGAAACGACCAGCGGCCGGCGGCCGACGAACAAGAACCCGAGCGCGCCGGAGCCTGAAGGCGCCGGGCACTAGTAGCGCTTTATGATCCACGAAATGCTGAAGACGCAGATGCATTGGAAGAACGTCAAACTGGTGCTGTTTCGCGAAATTCGCGATCAGTTGCGCGATCGCCGCACGATCTTCATGATCGCTGTGCTGCCGGTGTTCTTCTATCCGTTGCTGGGACTGGCCCTGTTTCAGGTCACGCATTTCTTGCAGAAGTCCAACAGCAAGGTGCTGATCGTCGGCCACCAGTCGGTTTCGGGCGGGCCAAACCTGATTGAGGACGGCCGTTTCTCCGCCGACTTTTTGAGCGACGACGCCAAGGATTTGGTCGACCTGCTGGAGTTGGAGTTCCGCGACGCTTCGCACGATGACGCAGCCGCCGGTTTGCCCACAGCTGAGGAAGAAGCATGGCAGCAGGCGGTCGCCAGCGGCGAGGTGCAGGCGGTGGTGTACTTCCCGCCGGACTTCGCCGAACGGATGGAGGAGTATCGCGCGGCGGTCAAGCAGCGATTTGAACGGCCGCGCGAAGCAGTCGACCCGTTGCCGGAACTCCCCCACCCGTTGTTCGTGTACGACTCTGGCAAGGAGAAGTCGGCGCTGGCCTACAACCGTGTGGCTCGGGTGTTGAGTAGTTGGGCGCACGCGGTCGGACGGCGGAATCTGCGCGAGAGCCAAATACCGGAGGCGGTCGCCAGTCCCAAGGCTTACGATTCCAGAGATCTGGCCGCCGAGTCGGGCGGAGGCGACGCCCGCCTGTGGGCCAAGATCCTGCCATTCATTCTGGTGATTTGGGCGGTGACCGGCGCCTTCTACCCGGCGGTCGACCTGTGCGCCGGTGAAAAGGAACGCGGCACGCTGGAAACCTTGCTCAGCAGCCCCGCGGCTCGTAGCGATATCGTGATCGGCAAGCTGCTCACGGTGATGGCGTTTAGCATGACGACGGCGATCTTGAATCTGGTCAGCATGGGCTTTACCGGGTTGCTGGTGCTGCACCAGTTGCAACAGATGCCCGGCTTCAACGGTCCCGCGGGGATGGGCATGCCGAGCGTGTCGGCGGTGTTCTGGCTGCTGGTGGTGCTGGTGCCGGTGTCGGCGCTGTTCAGCGCAATTTGCTTGGCGCTGGCCGCCTTCGCCCGCAGCACCAAGGAGGGCCAGTACTACTTGATGCCGGTGATCCTGATCACCATGCCGCTGATCGTATTGCCGATGTCGCCGGCGGTGGAACTAACGCTTGGCACCAGTCTTGTACCGGTGACCGGCATCGTACTGATGCTGCGAGGACTGATCGAAGGGACGTTTTGGAAAGAGTGGCCGCTGGCGATTCCGGTGATCGTTTCCACGTTCGTCTACTGCTACTTGGCCGTTCGCTGGGCGGTCGACCAGTTCAACAGCGAAAAGGTGCTGTTCCGCGCCGCCGATCGCTTTAGTCTGGGCGCCTGGATGCGGCACCTGTTTCGCGATCGCCAAGCGACCCCCAGCGTACAGATGGCCATTCTATGCGGCACGCTGATCCTGCTGCTGCGGTTCTTCATGGGACTGGCGATGCCAAGCATTACGGGCGATTTCGGCTTCGCCGACTTCGCCAAAATCGCCGTGATCTCGCAACTGGTGGTGATCCTCACGCCCGCGCTGCTTATGACGGTAATGCTGACCCGCTCGCCGCGGAAGACCCTGCTGCTCGATCTGCCGCACTGGGGCGCCGTGCCGGCGGCGATATTGCTGGCGCTGATGGCGCATCCTTGGGTGATCGCCCTGCAGCAGTTGGTGACCACGCTGTACCCCATGCAGAAGTTGGAGGGGCTGGAGCGAATGTTCGACGGCGCGCCCAACATTTGGTGGATATTGCTGGTGATCGCCGTGCTGCCGGCGCTGTGCGAGGAGATCGCTTTCCGCGGGTTCATACTCTCCGGCTTGCGGCACCTGGGGCATCGCTGGAGGGCGATAACCATCTCGGCCCTGTTCTTCGGCGTTTCGCACGGCATCCTGCAGCAGTCGATCATCGCCACGTTCGTCGGCTGCCTGATCGGCTATCTGGCCGTGCAGACCGGCAGCGTGTGGACCGGCGTGGCGTATCACATGGTACACAATGCGCTGGCGGTGGTGCTGAGCAAACTGCAAGAGCCGGAATCGTGGCCGCAATGGTTGAAGGATCGCGCCGACGGTGAACGGTTGCTGGAAAATCTGCTATGGCAGATCGGGCCAGACGCGGCAATTTACTCTCCTTGGATCATGCTCCCCACCGCATTGATTGGCGCCGGCCTGCTGTTCTATTTTCATCAACTGCCGTACTACAAGAGCGACGAGGAAGCCTTGCAGGAAAGCATCGACGCCGAATCGGGGAAAGTGCTCGTTTCTTGACTCATGCCGCGAACGCCCCTTCAGCTTGACGAGTCCTACGCCTTGCGGGCCGCATGGGCGATTCCGATCGACGGCGAACCGATTCGCCACGCGCAATTAATCGTGGAACAAGGCACGATCCGCGAGTTGACGCCCGCCCCCGGCAGACCGGCCGACGGCGTGCAAACGATCGACCTGGGCGACGTGGCATTGCTGCCGGGGTTCGTGAACGCGCACGCCCACCTCGATTTTAGCGACCTGCGGCAACCGCTCGGTGAACCGGGCGTCTCGCTGCCGGAGTGGATCGGCCAAGTGTTCGCCTATCGCGCGGAACCGACTCGGCCGGCGGTGGCCGAGCGGATTGCGCTTGGCTGTCGGCAAGCGGCTCAATCCGGTACGACGCTGGTCGGGGACGTGGTCGCCATCGACGAACCAATCGCAGAACCGCCGCTAGACTGGTTGCCGTTCCGTGAACTGATCGGCCTGACGGACGACTCCGTCGAAGCTTGCGCGACCATCGCGCGGCAGTTCGTGTCCCGGCATCCATCCGCCGGACTCAGCCCGCATGCTCCTTACACGGTGCGAAGAGATCTGCTGGCCTCGTTGGTACAGCTTTCCAAAGAGAGCGGCGCGCCGTTGATGATGCACATCGC
The DNA here is from genome assembly GCA_040878585.1 of Pirellulales bacterium. Lineage (GTDB taxonomy): Bacteria > Planctomycetota > Planctomycetia > Pirellulales > UBA7805 > JBBDLY01. The sequence goes on along the minus strand of JBBDLY010000250.1, from coordinate 675 downwards.
CGAGACCGTCGAGGAGTTGCAACTGCTCGGAGCCGGACAGGGGCCGTTCGCCGAATTGCTCCAGGCGCGCGGCGTCTGGTCGGCGGACCAGTTCGCCGGCGGCTTGAGATGCCTCGATTATCTGCAACTGCTGTCGGCCGCCGCGCGCGCGCTGGTCGTTCATGGCAATTATTTGGACGACGAGGAACTGGAGTTTCTCGCCAGTCACTCGAATCGCATGGCGCTGATCTTCTGTCCCCGCACACACGCCTACTTTCGGCATCCCCGCCACAAGATCGTGGAGGCCGCGGCGCTCGGCGTGCAGTGCGCCATCGGCACCGACGGCCGCGGTTCGTCCCCCGATTTGGATATGCTCGCCGAATTGCGGACGCTGGCTGTCACCTATGCGCAGCTCTCGCCGGAGGCGATTCTGCGGATGGGCACCCTCAACGGCGCCGTCGCGCTGGGCTGCGGCGAGGCAACCGGTTCGCTCGCCGCGGGCAAGCGAGCCAACCTAGTCGCCGTCGCCATCGACGCCAACCGCTGGGACGAACCACGGCAAGCCGTGCTGTTTGGCGACGGCAAAGTCACGACTACGATTCATAGCCCAGGTTAATAAGCTTGCCATTACCCGCAAATCGAGACCCCAGCCAGCTTGTCTGGCTGGTGAATGAGTTTGAATGGCTAGCTTGCAAT
>JBBDLY010000249.1:0-4696 GCA_040878585.1 Pirellulales bacterium | reverse complement strand
CCTATTTCCCAAATCGCTTGTCCGCGAAGTCGAAGAATACGTTCCAGTAGTCGACGTCGAGCAGATGCTTGCTGTCGCGGATGTAGTAGCCGACGTTGCTGTCGATGAGCTTACCCGGCGGCGGCATCTCGTCCGCGGCCAACCCCTCTGCGCCGAGGAACTCGTGGACCTTGGCGCCTGACCACAACACGTTGAACTGCCCCTTGGGGTCGGCCCATTCATCCTGCTTGCCGTTGGTGAACAGCACCGCGCGCGGCGCGATCAGCCCGACCAGGGCGTCCTGGTCGAACGGCAGGCGGGTGACGTCGTCGTTGAACTTCTTGCACTCGCCGGTGAGCCAATGCGGAAAGCGGTCGTTCATTACTTTGAGCGATTCGCCCCGGTTGTAGCGGTTGGGTGCCGAGCCGCCGCAGCCCGCCTGGTGCGGAATGGTGACCGCGATCCGCTCGTCGAACGCTCCGGCCACCAGGGCCGCCTTGCCCATCCGGGAATGGCCCGTCACACAGATCCGCTCGCGGTCGATCGTCTCGTCAGTTACCAGATAATCGATCACGCGACTGATCCCCCACGCCCAGGCGCGGATGCTGCCCCAGTCGTGCGCGCCTGGGGCCGTCTGTCCCGGCTGATAGAAATGGGGCTGCACGCCGTCGGTCGGATCGTTGCGGTCGGGGTCCAGATCGGCACAGCAGAAGGTGGCAATCGCGTAGCCGCGGCGGATCGCGTTGTGGATCCGCCAGCGGTCGACGCGCGTGCCGCGGGCGGCCTCGGTCGCCCGGCCATCTTTGCACCCGTCGCAGCCGCCGAACAGGAAATACTCGTTCAACGGGATTGCCGGATCGTTCAACAGCGCATGGTTGCCGCAGAAGTTCGTTGCCACAAACACCGGCGCGGGCGTGTCGCCGTTGGGAACGACCAGCAGCAAGTGCAACGCGGGCGTTCCTTCCGGGCCGTAGCTGATGATGACCAACTTGCGGGTGGCGGCGCCGTCGAAATAGTTGGGGTCTTCGGCGGTCACCTTGAACGAGACATTCTCCGGCGCCGGCGGCGCGTAGCCGTAATAGTAGTGTTCGACGAGCCGCCGCAGCTCCGGCCGCCGCTGTTGCCGCCACATCTCGGGGGAATCGACTTCACGGCCGTCGAACATTTTCAGCAGCTTGGGAAAGTCATCGATTTGCGGCAGATCGGCGACCTCGGGCAGCGCGTTCACGGGCGAATTCTCCTCGGCGGCAACCAGCCGGCAAGCCCCGGCGGCGATCAACAGCAGGCACAAGCCCGAAAGTGCAAATCGGCGGTTACGCATGGCGGAATCTCCTCTGGAATGGAGTGATCGTTTCGACCCCCGGCGTGCGTCCCCGTGGCAGGGCCGCCGTCCCTTGTTAGAATACCATAGTCACAGTAGCCGTAAGCCGCAAATTACCCTATCGCCGGAAATCCTTATGTTCGACCTGCCGATTCTCTCCGACGCACCGGCCGCCGGCGACTGCGGCAGCGGTAGCTGCGCAAGCTCTACAACAGTCTCGCCGCCCGCCCGGCGGCTGCCGAAGTGGCTCAAACGCCCGATTCCGATGGGGTTCAACCTGCACCACACAGCCAACCTGATCCACGATCTGGGGCTGGAAACGGTTTGCGAGAGCGCGAAGTGCCCCAACCGCAGCGAGTGCTGGTCGCAGAAGACCGCCACGCTGATGATTATGGGCGAGACCTGCACGCGCCCCTGCGGGTTCTGCTCGGTCAACAAGGGCAAGACCACGGCGCTGGAAGCGGACGAACCGCAGCGAGTAGCCGAGGCCGCCGCCCGGCTGGGACTGGCGCACGTGGTGATTACCAGCGTCACCCGCGATGATCTGCCCGACGGCGGAGCGGAGCATTTTTATCAGTGCGTGCTGGCGGTTCGCGAACGGACGGAGGCTTCAGTCGAAGTGCTCACGCCCGACTTCGTCCACTGCAAGCCGGCGCTCGATCGCGTGGTGGAAGCGGCGCCGGAGGTGTTCAATCACAACACCGAGACGGTGCCGCGGCTGTACCGCAAGGTCCGCGGTCGCAAGAGCGACTACCGCTGGACGCTGGAACTGCTCCGCCGCGTCAAGCAATTGAACCCGGCAATCAAGACCAAGAGCGGCCTGATGCTTGGCCTGGGCGAAACCCGAGAGGAACTGTTCGACACGTTGGCCGATCTGCTCGCCGCCGGCGTCGACTTCCTCACGCTCGGCCAATACCTGCAACCAACGCCCGCGCACCTGCCGGAAGAACGCTTCGTACCGCCGGAAGAGTTCGACGATATCGGAGCGCGTGCCAAGGCGATGGGCTTCAAGGCGGTCGCCAGCGGACCGTTCGTGCGAAGCAGTTATCACGCTCGCGAGATGGCGGAATTCAATTCGGCAACACTTCTCGAATGAACTTCACCTCGGGGCTGCCGCCGCCTCGAGTCGCCTTGCCTTTGAGGAACTCGCTGACGTACCGCATCCGTTCGCGATGTTCCGGCACGTTGAAGTTGTCCCCCTTTTGCAAAATCGGTCGGTACTCCGGCATGGCGCCGAAGGCTCGGCTGCCGGCCGCCTGCGCCGGGAACCAGTGGCCGTTGCCTTCGGCGTCTTCCAGGTAAAACTCCGGATAGCAATGGCCGGGGATCCACACCGTGCGGGCCGGCACGTCGTTCAGCCGGCAGAGCGCGATGAACAGCGAAGTCATCTCCTCGCAGTCCCCCTCGCCGTCGAGCATTCCCCGCAGCGCGCCCTTGAGCGGGCCTTTCTTGTACTCGACGTTCTCGCGAACCCAGTCGTACATCAGTTCCACCTTTTCCCAGTCGGTCTTGCCTTCGCCGGCGGCGGCCAGTTCACGGGCCGCCTCGCGGATCTTGCCGCTACGGGTTTCAATCATCGGGCTGGGACCGAGGTAGGTGCGCAACTGCTTGTTGAGATTGACGGGGATTCGAAATTGATCGGTGGCCGACGGCGTCTGAATCGCGCTGCGGGTGACCTCGAACGTCACGATCGCACTGACAGTCTCCCCATTGGCGATCCGCGGTATCTGGATCACCATCTGCTTAACCCCGTCGTCGATCATGCGATAGCCCACCCGGGCGACCTCGCGGTCAAACTCGTCGTCGACGACTTTCACTTTCTGCTCGGGCCAGTCGATCGGCACCGGCGTGGTGGCGTAGATGCCGTTGACCGGCCCGCCCACCGCCTTGACCACAATGCCCACCCGCAGCCGCTGCGTTTGGTCGGCGCCCAGTTCAATACCCCCCTCGGCCGCCTTGGGCTTGCCATCGTCGAGGAACTGGGCGGTCGCCGACGGCAACCCAACGAAGGAGGTCAAGACAATCATCGCCAGCAATGAAGCAATTCGCACGGTGCAACTCCAGGTGAAGCAGTAGACGGCATCCGTGCGCCGGGGGCGAGCAATCTCCGTTTTTCCTCGGAAGCTATTTCTATTGTAACCTGCCGCCGGAGACGGTCGACGCGCAACAGTCTCGATCGGTCGGATCGGACTGCCACGCAACCGCTGCAACCGGAAAATACGGCATCGTTCGCAGTCGAAAGCCATGCGGCCTGTCGAACTAGAACGGCAGTTCTTCCTCCGGCTCCTCCGCCGGCGCCTCCTCGGCGGGCGATTCCTCCGACGGAGACGATTTGCCCAGCCCCTCGCCGTCAAGGAAACCTTCCAGCCCGTCGGCCAGCCGGAGCAATTCGCGGCGTTGCTCTTCGCGCGGCTTTGCCTCGTCGCCGGCGATGCGGCCCATGGCGGCGACGTATTGATCGATGCGGTTGACCGTCTGTCGCTGCGGGCCGGTTCCCTTGCCGCTGATGGCGAGAAAGCCGACTTTCAGGCTCGCCAGCCGTGCCAGCAGACGCTGCGGAGAATAGCTCTCCGACGACGGATCGACGGCGACGTCCTTGCGCACCGCGTCGATCGCTACCAGTCCCATCATGGCGGCTACCCTGCGGTAATCGATTTGCAGGTCGGCCAGCGGCATGGCGGCCGTGGCTTCGATCGCCGCACTGCGAACCTCCAGCGGTTCCTCGTCGTCATTGGCTACCGCGATCAACTCGCGGAGGATGGCCAGTTCGGGACCGGGATGCCCCAGTTCGGCGATCACTTCCATCGCCAGCCGCCGCATCCAGATATGGCCTTCCCCAGAGCGTCCGGCGGGCGCTTCTTTCTGCGTGGCAAGCGTACGCATGGGTTCCGCGATACCCAGGATACTGGCCTCGGCGCGGCCGTCCAGTCCAGCATGACGCCGAATTCCGATCATCGCCGCCACCCGTAGCGAGTCGGGAGTTGCGGGATCCTTAACGATTTGCATGAGCGGAGTCAGGGCCGGAATCCAGGGCTGCGATTGACCGCGGGGAGCGCGCGGGTCGTCCAAGTCGCCAATCACCAACACCGCATTCACCCGCGACGCGGGATGAAACTGATTGCTGATCGCGACGTTCCGCATGAAGCCCCCGACCAGGATGTTCATCTTCTCCATGATGTCGGGATTGCGGGCGGCCATTTGAAACTTTTCATTCAACTCGTCCCGCAGCTCGGGAATGCTGTTGATCTCGTCGGCTAGCGTGAATCGCGACAGTTCGTATCCGTAGAGATACGACTTGAGCAGTGCTTCGTCCTCAGCACTTAGCTGTCCGGCCGGATTGCGGAGCATCCGCTCGACGTCGATTCGCCGGCGGCGCATGTCTTCGACCAACGGCAA
>JBBDLY010000248.1:0-4722 GCA_040878585.1 Pirellulales bacterium | reverse complement strand
AGTCAACAGAGTATGCATTACTCCGTTTTCTTCGTTTCCTCCTGTTCCAACGGCCTTGGCAGCCCCTTAAAGCCCTGGCACGAGAACCCGTCATCACGACATTGCTCTCGCCGGAGGCGGCGCCCAGTCGGGCCGCGGCAGTCGGCCGCAATGGGCGTCTTCGCCTCCCGACGTCGGTCACTCTCCGCGCAAAGCTGCAACCAACGGCGCTCGCAAGGTGGCGCGCACGGCCAGTAGGCCGGCCGCCAGTCCAACGACCAGCACGATCGCCAACGTTGCGGCTAATGACACCCAGGGGATGCTTGCGCCGCCGGCGGCCAGATGCGGCAGCACTGCGACCAAGGCGGCGAACACTCCAATCGCCAGCCCGCCCACCAGCAACGCCAGATTCTCCAACAGCACCAACTGGGCCAGTCGCGGTTTGGCGAAGCCGACCGCCCTTAGTAGCGCCAGCTCCCCCCGTCGGGAGAAGGCGTTGCGAAGCTGCACCACGGCCACCCCAACCGCCCCCAGCAGCAGCCCCAAGCCGCCGAGACTCTGAAACGTGGCCAGGTAGGTGTTCTGCACGGCCAGAAAGCCGGCCAGTCGATCGGCGGTGGGCGTGGCGTCAAACCCGTAGTCGCCCAGCGTTGCCTCAAGTGCTTCCTGCACGGCGGTCCGCCCTTGCTCCGGGGCATCGACCAGGAATACCTGGTAACCGTTGACCTCGGGAAAGTGAGCGAGGAAGTTGGCTTCGCCAATCAGCACCTCTCCTTGAAAGATGCTGTTCTTGAGCAAGGCGACGACAACGAGCCGCAGCGGTTGTCCCTGGTCGTCCTCGATGTCGAACGACTCGCCAACGCCGTTCCACAGTTGCAGGCTGTACAACGCTGTGTTCATGTCGAGAATCGCCGGCACCCGCGGTGTGCCGTCGGCGGCCGGTTCGAGCGGCTCGTCGAGCAGCGTCCAGGGGTTGTCGCGCCCGTCGCGCGAATCGGCCCAGGCAAAGTGGGCCCCTCGGCCGATCAGGCCCGCCGCAGCGCCCAATACCCGTGGCTGCCGCGGCTTGTAGAGGTTTAGGCAACTGGCGTCGTTGCCCGCCTTGCTGCGGAGGCTGGTGATCGTACTATCGGCAAGCAACTTGCCTGCGTCGCTGCCGGCGACGATGCCGAGTTCCTTGCGGCCGGCCGAGGTGTTCAGATCGTAGTAGAGCGGCGCAGCGCTCGTGGCCCATAGGTCGAAGTTGCCGGCGCCGGCGGGCGATTCTTCCAGTCGAAAGGCGCTGATTGCGACGATCAGAAAAGTTGCCGCGGCCACCAGTCCCAACGTCAACGTGCTGCGGCCCGGATTGCGTCCGCCGTTGCGCATGGCGAGGCTCGGCAGACCCAGACTGACTTGCCGATTGCCGGCCGCCGCGCCGCGAAACCGGCCGAAGACAAACAGCAACAGGGCGGCCAACACGCATGCGCCGGATGCGAAAAACGCGCCGGCTTGCGCCTCGCCGCTTAGCCGCGAGCCGAGCGGCGCCAGTGCCAGTGCCAGCAGCAGAGCGACGACCGTCGTTGCGGTTAACCACCGCGGGCGGCGGGTAGCGGCAGTGGGTGACTCGATCTCGCCGGCCATCAATTGACGCACCGACAGCCGCGTCAGTCGCCGCAGGCTGAACAGAATCGTCAGCCCGCAGACGATCAAGCCGCTGCTGTAGCCGATCAAGAAGCTTCGCGGCGTGACATGAAGTTCCAGGAAGGGCGCTCGCACGGCGGCCAGCCACCAGGTGCGTAAGCCGGCCAGCATCAGCCAGGCGAAGCCCGTGCCGGCGAGTAGCCCCAGCAACGCGCCGAGCGCAGTCACCAGCAGCCCCTCGGCGGCCAGCAGCCAGGTCGTCCGTCGCGGCGAAATACCCACCGCCAGCACCAAGCCGATTTGACTGGAGCGTTGCTCCACGCCTAGGCGAAACAGCAGCGCGACCAGCATCAAGGCCGCGGCGATCAGAAACATGCTGAAGCCAAGGAACAGCAGGTCGAACGGCGTCGTGCCCGCCGCCGCGGCCAGCGACTGCCGCTTGATCGGCTGAAATGCAAGGCCCGACTCGGACGGTTCCAGCGCGTCGAGCAACGCCGCCTGCAATGTTTCGAGCGAAGCGTCCGCCGGCTCGATCCGCAGCGACGTCGTCTCGCCGAAACGGCTCGACCACAGCTTGCGGCCGGAGGCCAAGGAGATGAACGCCTTGGGAGTCGTTCGATGATCGTCCCAGTACGTTTCATCCTGGGGGCGAATGCGGCTGTTGTCGTAAGGAAATGGCGGGTTCCAGTCGTCGATCGATGCCTGATCGGTCACGCCAGGCAATTCGGGCGTTAAGTCGGGATCGTTGGCAGGCGTCGGGGGTTCGCCCTCTGCGGCCAAGGGAACGATCGCCGCCAGACGAAACGTGGCGGTTGCTTCTCGCGGTTCGCCGTGCGTCGTTTCCGGCTCGAAGTAGGTCAATTCGATCTCGTCGCCGATCTCGGCTTGCAGGTCATCGGCCGCCCAACTGTTGAGAATGATCTCGTCGTCGGCCAGCGAGTCGATCGCTTGTCCATCGGCGTCGACCAACGGGCCGATGCCCACCGCCGGATCGAGCGCCGTGACAATCGAATAGGGTGTGCGGCGGTCGCCTTGGGTGAGCCAGTTCGCCAGATAGGTCATCGCCGGCTGCATCCGCCGGCCCGACCAGCCTTGCTCGGCGGCCCGCACGACCTCCGCGGGCAGCAGCATCTGATTCGACGTGAAGTTAAAGTAGTCGATCACCGGCTCGCCCGTCTCCGGCCGAGTGACGCGCTCCAGCGAGAGGCCGTAATCCTCCAGCGTGGGATTAAGCGAAGCGCGCAGTGCGGTGTCAGCTTCCACGGACGACGGCGCGCCCTCGGGCGTGGCCGCCAACAGACTGTTGACTCGTCCGGGCTGATCGAGCAGTTGCTCGTCCTGTAGCGTGGCCAGATCGACATAGGCGTTCAGCGGCAACTGCTGACTCGGTTGCAAGCCGAACCGCCCCAGTCCCTCGCTGGGAATAATCTCGATCACCTCCAGCCGGCGACTCTGGATGTTCTCGCTCTTGCGTCCCAGGGCGGTATCGGCCGGAATCTCACTGGCGCGGCCGACGCGCAACAGCACTTCGTCGCCAACCTGCACGTTCAAGTTCGCTTCGCCTGCGAGCCGGTCGTTGAGTACGATCTCCCCACGGCCCGGCAGTCTCGCCGGCCCGCCCTCGCCGAGTTGCCAGAATCGTTCATCGCAACCGACGATCGTCACGCCGCCGCTGCGCCGTGGCGCGTCGAGGTCGGGTTTTTCAACTGCACCGACCATCAGGATCGCCGGCACGGCTGCGGAAAAATATTCGTTAAACTGCTCGCTGGCGGCCAGTTCGTCGGCCAACTCGGCGCGGAAAAAGCGATCGGTCACCAGCACCTGGTCGATGTCGCCGAGCCGATCGAGCACCAAGTGCCGTAGACTGCCGCGGACCGAATCACCGATCAGCAGCGCCCCGGTCAACACGGCGGTGGCCACCGCCACTCCGGCGGCGACCGACAGATTCATCCGCCGATGGAACGTCGCGCTGCGTAGTATGAGGCGAAGCAGGGACATGGTTATTCCGGAATAAGCTGGCCGTCGTCGATGGAACAGCGCCGATCGAGCCGGGCCGCCAACTCCAGGCTGTGCGTGACGACGATCATCATCGTTTGTTCCTGCTTTTGCAGATCGAGCAGCAAGGCCGTGATCGACTCGGCGGTGCTGCGATCCAGGTTGCCGGTTGGTTCGTCCGCCAGCAGCAGGGCGGGACGCATCAACAACGCCCTGGCGACCGCCACCCGCTGCTTCTCGCCGCCGGAGAGTTCCGCCGGCCGGTGGTCGATGCGGCTGGTCAGCCCCACACGCTCGATCAGGCCGCGGGCGCGCTCGACGTCGGCGTCTGTGGCGCGGCCGCCGGCGATGGTCGGCAGCAGCACGTTCTCCAAAACCGAACATTGCGGCAGCAAGTGATGATCCTGGAACACGAATCCGATCCGTCGATTGCGAAACTCGGCCAGTTCGGTTTCGTTGAACGTGAATGGCTGAGCGTCGTCCAGCAGATATTCGCCCGAGGTGGGCGCGTCGAGCGTGCCGAAAATGTGCAGCAAGGTGCTCTTGCCGGAACCGCTGGGGCCGAGCACGCCCAAGTTCTCGCCGGAGTTCAATTCCAGGTCGACGCCGCGGAGCACAACCAACGGCTCGCCGCGGGTGGGGAACTGCTTAACGAGATTCTTGGCGCGAAGCTGGGACATGGTCACTGTGATGGAAGAATTTTTAAGTGATTCCCTAGCGCGACACCAGTGCCAACGTGCCCAGGCCGTAGAAGGTGTATTCCACGTCGTGGCCGTCGTCCCATTCGGCCCCGCGAAAGCCCCCCTGCGGCAAGGACTGCTGTTGAGCGAAAACGAGCGCCGCCTCGCGATCGATCTCGGCCTTGGCGCCTAGGTCTTCCAGCGTGAGCAATCCGGTGAAGGTGCTTAGCAAATCGGCGATCGGGATGCGGGAATTGGCCCGGATGCCCCCTTCGTCCGTGAAAAGCTCCAGCAGGAAGTCGCTGGCGGCGGTTGCCGTTTCCTCGTCGAGTGAGTCGAGTATCTTAAGCGCGCCGATCGCGGCGGCCGTGGGATTCGCTCCGCTTCGCTTCACCGGCGCGATCTCGACGAAGCCGCCGTCGTCGCGGCGCTGCGCATGCAAGAA
>JBBDLY010000247.1:0-4739 GCA_040878585.1 Pirellulales bacterium | reverse complement strand
GCGAATTCCGCTACTTCTTCATTGCTTCCACGCCGCCCATCACTTCCAGCAGTTCGCCGGTGATCTTCGATTGGCGGGCACGATTGTATTGCTGCGAGAGATGCCGGATCAAATCGGAGGCGTTCTCGGTAGCGCTCTTCATGGCAATCATGCGGGCGATCTGCTCGCTGACCGCCGCATCCAAAAAGCACTTGAACAGCTTGACCTTAAAGCTGGTCGGAACGACTTCCTGCAGGATGCTCTCGGCCGAGGGCAAAAATTCGTATTGCGTTCCTTGCGCCTCGCCGGCTTGTTTCTCAGGGCTCGCGTCCAACGCGCCCAGCGGCAGCAACGTTTCAACTACCGCTCTCTGACGAGCGTGGCTGACGAACTTGGTATACGCCACGTCGAGCCGATCGAGCTTCCCCAGCGTGTAATCCTCCAGAAAGCGATTCGCCAGTACTTCGACTTCGGCAAACGTCGGCTTGTCCTCGAAATGCGTATACGACCGCTCAACCGGAAAGCCTCGGTAACGAAAGTTGCTTACCCCGCGCTTGCCGGAGACCTCGACGCTAAGGTTCGGAAACTCCACATCCAGCTCCCGCCGACGCTCGGCCGCCTGGCGGAGGACGTTGCCATTGTAGCCGCCGCACAAACCGCGATTGCTGGTCAGCACCAGCAGCGTGGCGTCGGTGTTCTCTGCGTGCGCCTCCAGCAATGGGTGACTCAGATCCAATCCGGTATTGGCCAGATCGGCCACCAACTGCGTGATGCGATCGGTATAGTCCGTCGCCGCCGCAGCGCGGTCCATGGCGTGCTTGAATCGCGCCGTGGCAATCAGTTCCATCGTCCGCGTGATTTTGCGGATGTTACGGACCGACTTGCGCCGCTTATCGAGTGCTCTAGGATTGGCCATGGATACTTTCTCTCAGGTGATCAGCCGCAAATTGATCGGATACCGGTAGTAGACGCCTTGGTTCGCCTTGATCGTTGCGACGATCACAAACACCAGGTGCACGATTCCGACTACCGCCAACATGACAATGCCGATCACGAAGCAAACCATCACCGCCGAAACGATGTAGCAAATCAGCAGCAAAATCTGGAAGTTCATCGACTCCTTGCCCTGGTCGTCGACAAACGGCATCTGGTCTTTCTTCACCAACCAAATCACCAACGGACCGAAAATACCGGGAATTCCCACCACGGTGCAAAAACTGGAAAGATGGCAAAACATGCCCCACAGGCGGGCGTCCTGGTCGGTTTCGACGATCGACGGCGGTTCGGCGCCGTACGGCTCTCGCGATTCGGGCGCGGTATAAGGATTGTCGGGATTGGGGCCGGGCTGGCTCATAGTTATCTGTCCTCCAAGAACGTTCGCGCCGAGGTGCTACACCGTGGCTGTCGCCGGTTCTACCTTGGCGGCGGCTTGCTCTTCCTTCGTCTTCTTCGCGGCGAATTGGGCTTGGAATTCCTTGATCGCCGCTTCCAATTCCGGCATCCGCTTGTTCTCGTCCAGTTTCAAATCCTTCGACTCCTCGATCCGTTTCCAAATCTCCGATTTCTGTTCCCGCATGAAGGCCAGGAAATCCTTCTCCCACTCGGCCACCAGCGTTACCTTGATCTTGTCCATGTGGCCCCGGGTACCGGCATAGATGCTCAACACCTGGTCGACCACGTGCATCGGCTGATACTGGCCTTGCTTGAGCAGCTCAACCATCCGATACCCGCGATCGAGCCGGCCTTGAGTCGCCTTGTCCAATTCGGTGCCGAGCTGAGCGAAGGCTTCCAATTCGCGGAACGACGCCAGGTCGAGCCGCAAACCGCCGGCCACGTTCTTCATCGCCTTGATCTGAGCCGCCCCGCCGACCCGCGACACCGAAATACCGGCGTTCATGGCGGGACGCTGACCGGCAAAAAACAGGTCGGGCTGCAAGTATATCTGACCGTCGGTAATCGAGATCACATTGGTCGGAATATACGCGGAGACTTCGCCTTCGAGCGTTTCGATGATCGGCAGCGACGTAAGCGAACCGGCACCGAGCGCGTCGCTCAGCTTGGCCGACCGCTCCAACAGGCGGCTGTGGCAATAGAACACGTCGCCCGGATATGCCTCGCGACCGGGCGGACGACGCATCAACAACGACAACTCGCGGTACGCCTGGGCCTGCTTCGACAAGTCGTCGTACACGATCAAAGCGTGCTCGCCCTTGTACATGAAATACTCGGCCATGGCCGTGCCGGAGTAGGGGGCAATGTACTGCAGCGGCGCGGGGATGCTGGCGCCCGCGACGATCACGGTGGTGTAATCCATCGCCCCGTGCTTGCGGAGTTGTTCGATCACGCTGGCCACGGACGAATCCTTCTGACCAATGGCAACGTAAAAACATTTCACGCCGCTGTCGCGCTGATTGATGATCGCATCGATGCCGATGGCCGTCTTGCCGGTCTTGCGATCGCCAATAATCAATTCCCGCTGGCCGCGGCCGATGGGCGTCATCGCATCGACCGCCTTCAAACCGGTTTGCAGCGGTTCGTGGACCGGTTGCCGCTCCGAAATGCCGGCGGCCGGCGTTTCGACCGGCCGTGTGTGGCTGGAGACGATTTCCCCCTTGCCGTCGACGGGACGGCCCAGGGCGTCGACCACGCGGCCGACCACGGCGTCGCCGACCGGCACGCTCAGCAATTTGCCCAGGCTGTTGACCTCGTCCCCTTCTTGAATCTTGAGATAGTCGCCGAGAATGATCACGCCGACCGAGTTCTCCTCCAGGTTGAACGCCAGACCGGTCACACCCCCTGGGAACTCGACCATCTCGCCGCTCATCACGCCGGTCAAGCCGTAAACCCGTGCGATGCCGTCGCCCACTTCGAGCACGCGGCCCGTTTCGCGAACGTTGACTTCCGCCTTGTAGCTCTCGATTTCCTTTTGGATGACCGAGGCGATTTCGTCAGCTTTGAACTTCATCGGTTGTTGTTACCTGCATCGAAATGGAAATGCTTGAATCGCGACGTCTCTCTTTTTAGGGGGCGTCGAACGTAAACCGGCTTTGGCGTTCGACAATCTGCTGCACGCCGCGGTCGATCATCTGCGTACGCACGCGATCGAACTGAAAGCGGACCGATCCGTCGAACACCTGATCGCCCACCTGGATCAACACGCCGCCTATCAGACTCGGGTCGACTTCGACCGTCATCTCGATCTGCTTACCAAGCAACTGTGCAAGCCGCGCTGTGATCGACTGCCGATCGGCGTCCGCCAGCGGACGGGCGACGCGAACGTTCGCCTCGACGCGATTGCGCATCACGTTGATCTGATGATGCGCTTCTTCCAATATGTGGCGAACGCAATCGAGCCGGTCGTGGGCCGAAAGGACCTTGAGAAAGTTGAGCATCATGGGCGAGGCTTGGCGGCCGAAAATCTCGTCGAGCTTGGCGACGCGGTCCTTGTGGACCAGCATGGCGCCGGCAAGCATCTCTTCGAGTTCCGGAAATCGATCGAACACGTCGTGGACCAACGACTCCAACTCCTCCATCCGCTCGTCCAACTCGCCGGCGTCGAGCGCAGCGCCGATGTACGCCTTGGCATACAGCCGGCCGACCTGCTTGCGATGGATGTCGATGCTGAGTCGCTTTGTGGGCATCGCGGTTACTCTAGTTGTTGCTGGGAGAGCCGTGAGGCAGACCCGTAAGCGCATCTTGAATGAGTTTTGACTGCTCTTCCGGGGTGAGCTTCATGCTCACCACGCGGCCGGCCAACTCGACCGCCTGATGGGCGCTGAGCGTGGCCAGTTCCTTCAAGGCCGAATCCTTGGCCGTGTTGATCTCGCGGATCGTGCGGTTGCGTTCCGCCTCGGCGTCTTTGCGGGCTTGGGCCAGGATATCCTGGCGGGTCACGTCGGCGTCGCGACGGGCTTCCTCGATCATCAGCCGCACCTCGTCGGCCGCCGCCGCCAGCTTCGCCTCGTATTGCTGGGTCAGCCGCTGCGCCTCGCGAGAGGCTTCCTCCGCCGCCGCGATGTTATTGGCAATCGCCTGCTCGCGCTTGGCCAACCCTGCGGCGATAGGACCGAAGGCGAACTTGGCCAGCAAGGCGAACGTCAGCAGAAACACGATCAGCGTGTAGATCGACAGTTCGGCGCTCCACGACTCCGCCTGCTTAATTGCCGGAGAGGCATTGGCATGTGAAAGATCGTGGTGGCCATGCTCGCCCGCGTGATCGTGCGCATGGTCGTCGACGTCTTCGTCGGCCGGCGCCGCCAAGACGGTGTCCGGCGCTCCCGGCTCATCTTGAGCCGACGCCGTCGGCACGAACCAGCAAGCTGCCGCTACCAGCAAGCAGCCCAGTGCCCCGTAAAACAGACCAAGCATCGATTTGCGCATCAACACGATGACAACCTCGCGCATCAAGTTACATATATTACGGCAGCCCACAAAGACACGCCGCCGCCTAACAACGTCATCTGCTACTGCTGCTGCATGCAGATGAACAACGCGAAGAAGGTAAAGCCTTCGATCAGGGCCGCGGCGATAATCATCGCGGTCTGAATGCTGCCGGCCACTTCCGGTTGCCGGGCCATACCTTCCAAGGCGCTGCTGGCGAGCTTGGCGATGCCGTAGGCGGCGCCGATGGTCACCAACCCGACACCGATCGTGGTACCGTTGAGAATATGGACACCGCCACCGTCCTGGGCGAAGGCAGTCGCCGTGCAGGCGAAAAAGAAGAACAGGATCCAAGAGGAAACTTTGGCGAACTTAACCAC
>JBBDLY010000246.1:0-4764 GCA_040878585.1 Pirellulales bacterium | reverse complement strand
GGTTTCTTTTTTCAGAAGGAGAGCTTGCGATGAATGTACGCGATCTGCATCGAGAAATTTCCCGCGCCACGGGCGAGAGTGTGAGTACGATTGCTCAGATGGGATTCGGCTTGGCGACGCCCGAGCTGATCGGCTTCGACCCGGAGCCGAGTGAGCTCGAACGATTCCTCGATTGGGATGAGGTAGACGCCACGCGCCCCAGGCTGTTGCCTTGTTGAGGCACTTCAGAATCGGCGACGGCACGGACGCCGTCGGCATTCTGCCACAGCCCGAGAGAACCAAACCCGAACAACAACGGAACCGGTCGCCCTGCAGGGCGGCCATGGTCGATTTTTTTAGCTATCAGCAACTTGTCCTTCTCCCCTCCCACTGCGACGGCGACAGCCAGCGAGGCGCCAAGCGCCGGTAGGGCGGAACAGCTTTTGGCACTGTATTACACTGTAGGCGCGCACATTCGCAGGCTTCCTCCTCACGGTCGGTCACCCTTCTGCGACCAACCTGCGGTCGGTGCCCGCCCTCGTCTCGTACTTTGTCAATCGGAGTAACCATTTGGTATACTGATCTTCTTAAAGACTCTCAAACTCGTACAGGGGACTTGCACCCCTCAACAATCACGCCCGTGACGAGCGAACACCGGGATGACGTGCCGCAATGGAAACGACTGAACGAGACGGCGGAGGAAGTGGTGCAAACGGTGGCCGCCTATTACCATTAGTCTCCGGCATCGTACGCCGCAAAACGCAGCCCGGCGGCGGGGCGGGACATGGCGGCGTATGTGGTTCAGCGCCACACGATGGCGACCTTGCGGGAGGCGGCACACCAATTCGGCCTGATCCATCCGGATAGCGTCAGCAATCTCGTCCGCCGCGCCGAACGCCAGCTCTCGCGATCGCCTGAGGACGGCTCGGACTCCGGCGCGATTCGGTTGACGGCCGGCCAAAACGCTGCCAACGGCGTGGTCGGATTCTCCTCCCTCGGAGGCGTCGAATTCGCATCGCCAGCCGCAGTGGGCCTGGGTACCTTCGTTGACTTCGATCTCGGCTACGTGCGGCCGATCGTCGGCTTCGACTTTATCGATCGCTTTGCCGCCGGCGACAAGACGACGAGCTTCAATCTGATCTTCAGCAACGATACGACCTTCGACGGCAGCGATACGACGTTGAGCTTCACGAAGGGAAGGTGCTCGACATTCACAAAAGCGAAGAGACGGCACTGAAGAAATGCGACAAGGAGCGGTGGTTCGGTTAGTGGCAGGCCGTGGTGATCAGCAGGCACGCAATCGCCATGTTATCGAGTGCGGGCTAAACGAAGAACACGCGCGCCGCCGTATCGCGCAGGATCGCCTGCTTGTCGCCGTCGGAGAGGAAATCGCACCCGTCGCGGATCAGCGCCAGCGCGTCGGCGTAATTGTTGTCGTTGCGAAGCTGGTAGGGGCAGTCGCTGCCCCACATCAGCCGCTGGGGACCGAAGGCGTCGACGACCGTGCGCATCATCGGCAGCAGGTCGTCGTAGGGCGCCTTTTGATCGCCGAACTTGTAGAAGGCCGAGACCTTCACGTAGACGTTTGGATGCCGGGCCAGACGTGTCAGCGATTTCACGCTCGCCTTGCCCTGCATGTCGATATGCCCGAAGTGGTCGATCACGCACGTCGTCTCTGGATGTTGCGCGCACATGGGGTCGAGCGTCGGCAGAAACTCCGACCCCAAGAGCGGGCAGACGGCAATGTTCATCTCGGCCGCCTGCTTCCAGAGCGTTTGAATTCCGGCGGCTTTCAGCCAGTTGGGCGGGTCGTCGTTTGGCGTACGGTCGGCGTGGTTGGTCGGGCCGATGCGGATGCCGCGGGCGCCCGCATCGCGTAGCTTCTTGAGCCGTTGCCTTAGCTCTGGCTGCCGTTCGTCGATCATGGCCACCACGCTGAACACGCCGGGATGCTCGCGAGCGCAGTCCAGTATGTAGGAGTTGTCATAGCCGTGATACGGAGCGTGCTGGATCAGCACCACACGTTCCACGCCGCTGGCCCGGGCGATCTCCAAAAGGTCTGCGGGCGTGAAGGCCGGATCGACTTTGTCCTTTTCGACCCATTTTCCAAAGAGATATTTATTCGTGTCGTGCGACCAGACGTGGCTGTGGGCGTCGATGGCGCCAAGGAATTTCGGTGGCTCGCTGGCCTCCTGTTTGGAATGGGTCGCTATGGCAACGCCACCGAGGACCGTAGCGGCGGTCGCCCTAAGTAGTTTGCGCCGGGAGATCCTGTTGCACGACATGTCAGTAAGTTTCATCTGCATTGTCATTGGGTGATTTGTCACCTTAAAGTGGCTATTTTCATGAAGAGATCGAGGCCGCTGGACTCACGTCCCAGGTTACGCGCTATCATCCCTATCGGGACTTGTTGGATCGCAACGATTAACCTCCGTCTCCACATATTTCCCTAATCCCAGCAAGTCTTACTTCGCACCCTCAAGCATTGGCCACAGGCATCAACGGCATGATCACCTTATCGTAAAACGCGTAGCCGCCGGCGATACATAGACCAATAAAACTGATCCACAATGCAACGTCCCACAGCTTGCCCGGCGATAGCCTCGCGTCGCAGCGCCGATAGCGAAAGTACAAGGCAGAGATCCCCAGCAGCGGCAGCATCAACGCGCCCATGAATCCGCCGGCCAGCACGAGCTGTTTGGGGGCCTGAAAGAATGCGAAGCAAGCCAAAAACAACAAGGGCAACGTGCCGCTGAACACACGCACCCAGCGGCGGAACGCCCGCTGGCTGCCGTCCGACACGCCGAACACGCGCAGCGCGTCGGCCAGTACACGGGCGTGGCTGGCGGTGGCCACGAAAAAGGTCGAGTAGAGCACGGCAAAGGCGCCGAACAGGAAGACATACTGTGCCGACTCGCCGAACACGGGCACATACATTTCGGCCAGCGTCCGCACCATCTGCTCGCCCGCGGGGTTCAGCCCGGTGCGTCCCAGGATCGCGGCGCCGAGCAAGTAAAAGGCGATGGTGGCGAAGGTGTAGACAACCATCGAGCACCAAGCGTCCCATTGCAGCACGCGGACCCATCCGGCGGCGCGGCGGGCCCATTCGTCGGAATCATCGCGCGGGCCGGTCCATTTGGCGTAGCCTTTCTCCAGGCACCAATACGGATATTGGATCAACTCGGTGGCTCCCACGCCGATGATGCCAAACGCGGCCAGCGCCGTGGCAATGCCCTGACCCTCCGGGATGCGAAAACTGAGTCCCTGCAGCAAGTCCTCCCAACTGACGCGCCACTCCGGCAGCGATTGCAGATGGATCAAGTTGCCAATGGTCATCATGGTAAACGCGGCAACCAACAGCGCGGAAACATTTTGAATCAGCCGGTAGCGGCCAATCATCAGCAAGACCATCGAGCCTGCCGTGACGAGCGTCGCCCAAATGAGCGCGTCGCGGGCGGTTGGTTCGGTACCTTCGGCCACAAGCGCCAGCTCCGTCTGGATGAGACCGCGCTCGGCCTGCAGATCGGCGAGCCGCTCGCTCATGGAGTCGTCGTCGGCGAAACGCTCGGAGATCGAGTCGATGACCTGCAGCCGAATGGTCTTACCCTGGTGATCGTTCAGCGCGCGGCCCTCGTCGGTCAGCGGCTACTGAATGGCCAGCG
This sequence comes from Pirellulales bacterium, assembly GCA_040878585.1. Taxonomy (GTDB): domain Bacteria; phylum Planctomycetota; class Planctomycetia; order Pirellulales; family UBA7805; genus JBBDLY01. Next base: position 1,123 of record JBBDLY010000246.1, on the reverse strand, counting down.
CCTGCCCCACTCCACCGATGATGCCGCCCAACTGCGCCAGTGCCACTGCAGTGAACACCAGCCAGAACCAGCAGACCCAATTGACCCGCCACCTCGGCCCGGGCACTTCGTTGAGGCCATCCATCGTGGTGCGGCTGTTGACGATGGCATAGCGGCCGAACTCGATTTGTGCGAACACCTTGATCACGCAGCCGATGATGATCAGCCACAGCAGCGTAAAGCCCGCCTCGGCGCCAACGGCGGTCGTGGCAATCAGTTCGCCCGAGCCGACAATCGCCGCGGCGATGATCACGCCAGGGCCTACTTGGCGCAAGATGCCGGCGAGCGACGTGGGCGGCTCACGGATTTCAAGTGCTGCCGGTTCCGTGGATTGCGTCATAGCCTGTCCACCATAGGATTCAAAAACCCTATGATACATGATAGTCGTATTACGCCGGCTGATCCACGCCTTGGGCGGCCAGTGGGAGATCATCGCGCAGGTGCCGGGAGGTGACATTCGAATCAGCTAGTTGGAAGAGAGTTTCCACAACAGCATATCACTCGATTCAGATCGAGAACGAGAATTCTGCAACCGCTGATCGTCACCGCTCTTCTTGGTGGCTGGCTCGGAACTGGCTGGGCGTGCAGCTTGTTTCTCGCTTGAAAAACAGGTTGAAGTTACTCGCTTCTTCAAAGCCGCACATTTCCGCAATTCGGCCAATGAAAAGTTCGGTCGTGGTGAGCCACGGCTTGGCTCGTTCCAATCGGATTTGCCGAATCGCTTCGCCCGGCGTCCGCCCGTAGACGGCGGCGAACCGCTTGTTCAACGTCTTCTGAGAAATCGCCAACCGTGCAAGCAATTGGGTGACGGTCAGCCCTTGGCAAGCCAGCTCTTGAATCATCTGGTGAGCGCGGCGCATATTGTCATCCAAACCGATGCTTCCGCTGGTTGACTCGCGCACCGCCACCGGCGGCGGCGCGACCATGACTTGCGCCTTGGCGGACTGCGTGCCGTCGAGCAAGTTGCTAAGCAATTGCATCCCCGCGGCGCCGACCAGCTGCCCCGGCGCGGGATGGTATCGCGAAGAGCGAGTCGCTCATTATGACGGGTTTCCTGCAGACTGGCCTCGGTGTGGTCCGTCAT
>JBBDLY010000245.1:0-4765 GCA_040878585.1 Pirellulales bacterium | reverse complement strand
GTGTCGCTCGGCTGGCCGGTGAGCGTCAGCGTGCCCACCGCAGCGGTCGGCTGGAATTGGCCGAGGCGATCACCCATCCCGACAACCCGCTGACCGCCAGGGTCATCGTCAACCGCGTTTGGATGCATCATTTCGGGCACGGCTTGGTGGCGACGCCGGACGATTTCGGCTTCAACGGCACGCCGCCGACGCATCCGGAGTTGCTCGATCATTTGGCCCGCTGGCTGATCGACAACGGTTGGTCGATCAAGCAACTGCATCGCAAGATCATGCTCAGCGCCGCCTATCAACGCAGTTCGCAGTCGAACGAGCAGGCGGCGCAGATCGACGAAGCAAACCGGTTGTTGTGGCGACAGAATCGCCGCCGGCTGGAGTTCGAACCACTCCGCGACGCCATGCTCCTGGCCGGCGGCACGCTCGATCGCACGATCGGCGGCAAGCCGGTCGACCTAGAGGCGCGGCCCTACAGCGCGCGGAGGAGCGTGTACGGCTTCCTCGATCGCGAAGACCTGGGCAAGCTGTTTTCAACGTTCGATCTGCCCAATCCGGACGCCTCGGTCGGCAAGAGGGCGGAAACGACCGTGCCGCAGCAGCCGCTCTATCTGTTGAACAATCCGTTTGTTTTGACGCAAGCCAAGGCAGTGACCGCGCGGAAGGAGGTGCGCGAGGCGGTCAATCGCAGCGACAAGGTGGCCGCGATCTATCGCGCCGTGCTTGCCCGCGATCCTACCGATGACGAGCAGTCGGCGGCCGTGGCCTATGTGGATCAAGAGTACGAAGCGTGGGACAAGGACGAGAGCCGCTTCCCGCCGCTGGCCCGCTTGGCCCACGTGCTGCTGGTTTCCAATGAATTTGCCTTTGTTGATTGACTCGAAGCTGAAAGTACCCAACGCCATGCAACCTGACCACTCGATCCTGCAACGGCCCAGCCGCCGCGAGTTCCTTCGCCGAGGCGGCATGGGGTTCGGCTCGTTGGGGCTGGCCAGCCTGTTGGCCGACGAATGGATGTGCCCCGCCGCGACGGGCGCCGAGGCGATCGCCCAGCCGATGCGCCTTCGCGAGCCGCACTTCCCAGCCAGGGCGAAGCATGTGATCCACCTGTTCATGAACGGCGGGCCGTCGCACGTCGATACGTTCGACCCCAAGCCGGAACTGACCAAGCGGCATGGACAAACGATGGAGGGGAAGGATTTTCGCACCGAACGCAAAACCGGCTCGCTGATGAAGTCTCCCTACTCTTTCGCCAAGTACGGCGAGAGCGGCTTGGAGATCAGCGAACTGTTTTCGGAGTTGGGCGAGGTCGCCGACGAGTTGTGCGTGATTCGCTCAATGCATACCGACGTGCCGAATCACGAGCCATCGTTGAGCATGATGAACTGCGGCACGATCAACTTGGTGCGACCGAGCGTCGGCGCCTGGGTGACCTACGGATTGGGGACGGAGAACCAGAACTTGCCGGGGTTCGTCGCCCTCTGTCCCGGCCTGCCAATCAAGCGAGTGCAGAACTGGCAAAGCGGCTTTCTGCCGGGGACGTTTCAGGGAGTGCATCTCGACACCAAGCAAACCGAGGTCGACAAACTGCTCGACAACATTCGCAATCCCTGGCTGGGGCGCGAGGGACAGCGGCGGCAGGTCGATCTGTTGCAGCAGTTCAATCGGCGGCACGCCGAGCAGCGCGCTGGGGATGGCGAGTTGGAGGCGCGGATTCATTCCTACGAACTGGCGTTCCAAATGCAAATGGAAGCGCCCGAGGCACTCGACATCAACCAAGAGCCGGAGCATATTCGCCAGATGTACGGCGACACGGTGCAAGCCCGGCAGATCCTGATCGCCCGGCGGCTGATCGAGCGCGGCGTCCGCTACGTGCAGGTCTATCACGGCGACGGCCAGCCGTGGGACAACCACGAGAACATCGAAAACGGGCATCGACGGCTGGCCAAGGAATGCTCGCAGCCAATCGCCGCGTTGCTCAAGGATCTCAAGCAGCGCGGACTGCTGGACGACACGCTGGTCATCTGGGGGGGCGAATTCGGCCGCACCCCGGCGGTGGAAATTCCGATGCCGGGGTCTAACGGTTCGCCCAGCGGACGCGATCACAACCACTATGGGTTTACGATGTGGATGGCCGGCGGCGGGGTGAAGGGGGGACATGTGCATGGCGCGACCGACGAGGTCGGCTACCAGGCGGTCGAGGGACGAATGCACGTGCATGATCTGCACGCCACGATCCTGCACCTGTTGGGACTCGATCACGAGCGGCTAACCTACCGCTTCTCGGGCCGCGACTTCCGCCTGACCGACGTGCATGGCAACGTGAACCACGACATCATCGCGTAATCGGGACGCCCAATCGCATCCCCGGCGAGCGGCGCTACGCGGTCTCGCGCGACGTCTCTTCCAGCACTTCCAACAGCAGCCGTTCGATGCGGCGGTTGGTCGTCTCCAGCACTTCGATCCGCACGTTCTCCCAGGTCAGTTCCTCGCCTTGCAGCGGGATGCGTCCCAGTTGGCTGAAGACAAAGCCGCCGATCGTGTCGTAGTCCTCGTCCTCCGGCAGGTTCAAACCGAGCTGCTCGTTGACCTCGTCGATGTGCAAGCGGCCGAGCACCTCGACGGTGTGGTCGTCGATCCGTCGCAGTTCGTCGTCTTCTTCCTCGTCGTATTCGTCGACGATCTCGCCGACGATCTCCTCCAGGACGTCCTCGATCGTGACCAATCCCGAGACTCCGCCGTACTCGTCCAATACCACGGCCATATGATTGCGGGTTTGCTGGAACTCCTCGAGTAGGTCGTCCAGCCGTTTCGTCTCCGGCACGAAGTACGGCATCCGCAAGATGTCGGCCAGCGGCTGGCTGCGCCAATCCTGGCCGTCGGCAAGCACCGGAATCAAGTCCTTGGCGTACAGGATGCCGACCACGTCGTCGCGGGTGGCGTCGAACACCGGAATGCGGGTATGGCCGGCCTGGACGACGAAATCGACCACTTCCGAAAGGGACTGATTCAGCGGCATCATCACCATGTCGGTCCGCGGCGTCATGATCTTGGCCACGTCCGCCTCGCCCAATTCGATCACCCCCTCGATCATTTCGCGGGCGTCTTCCTCCAGCAATCCCTCGCGGTGCCCTTCGTTGACGATGGTGCGAATCTCTTCCTCATAGACGTCCTCGGTGAGCACCTCCCGCTGTCTGCCGGCCAAGCGGTGCATGATCGTGTCGACCACCTGGGCGACGATTACCAGCGGCGTCATCAACGCCCGCGCCACTCGCCACAGATTCCAGGTGGCGTAGAGGAACGGCGTGGCCCATATTTGGGCGATGGCCCAGGGGATCCAAATCTGCGCGGCCAATAACAGCAGGCCGGCGACGGCCAGGATCGGTAGCAGCAGGCCGGCCGAAAGGTTCTCACCAACCCGCGCCCACTGCCCCAGGCTATAGCAGGCGGCCAGCACGGCAAATGCCGCGCCGCCGAGAACATGCAGTGTCTCGACGCCGAGCGTGACGTCGCTGTAGTTGCGCAAGATCTCGCTGAACTTCTCCGGGTCGTTCTTCCTGCGGCAGATTTCCTCCAGATCGTGTCGAGAGAAGCCGCGCAAACTGCGCGCTCCTGTCGCGGCAAACGCCGTGATCAACAGGCTGCCGCCGGCGAGCCAGAGTAATGCATCCAGTGTCACGTGGCTTGTTGCTCCTCGTGCGAGGTCGTTTCGTCCGTGGCATCGCTTGATTCCGGCTGGGAGATATTCAACATCGCTAGAATCCGCCGTTCCGCCGCCCGCATGGCACTTTTGGCGTCCGGCGACTTGTCGTCGTGGCCGATCAGATGCAGCGCGCCGTGGACCACGTACAACAGCAATTCGTGTTCCGCCGGCCAACCATATTCGGCGGCGCGCGCCATGGCGGTCTCAGCGCTGACGACGATCTGCCCGTCAATCGGCTCGCCCGGTTCGCCCAGCGAGAAGCTCAGCACGTCGGTGGGATAATCGTGGCGCAGATAGGCGCGATTCAACTCGTGAATCGTCGGATCGTCAACGACGGCGATGCTCACGGTCGCCGCCGCCTGTCGAGAGTCTTCCAGCACGATCTCGACCGCCCGCCGCAAGGGAACGTCGTCGACCGCCAGCACGGACTGCTCGTTCGCGAGGTCGATTTTATGCAGGGCGTTTGGGTTCACGTTGGCGTTCGGCATTACGCGGTACGTTGTTCGGGATATTTGACGCGGCTATGATAGACGGCGGTGAGTGATTTGACGAGGCTTGTCTCCACCGCGCGGACCTCTTGCAGCGTTAACCCGCTTTCATCCAGTTGGCCGTCGAGCAGGCGTTTCATCGCCAATTCGTTGACGAGGCTCTCGATCCGGGCCGGAGTCGGCTCGACCAGTACGCGGCTGGCGCTCTCCACGGCGTCGGCCAGCATCAGAATGCCCGCCTCCTTCGACTGCGGTTTCGGCCCCGGATAGCGAAACGCGTTTTCGTCGACTTCTCCGCTGTCCTTTTTGTGGCTGTCTTCGTTGGCACGGTGATAAAAATACTCGACCAGCGTCGTGCCGTGGTGTTGCTGGATGAAGTCGATGATCGGCCGCGGCAAATGATGTTGCCGCGCCAGATCGGCCCCGTCCTTGACGTGCGCGATGATGATCAGCGTGCTCATTGCCGGCACGAGCGATTCGTGGCGGTTGCCGCTATCCCCTTGGTTCTCCACGAAATACTGTGGCTTAAGCATTTTGCCGATGTCGTGAAAATAGGCCCCCACGCGGAGCAACAGACCGGCGG